>NZ_JAYGHE010000017.1:0-118967 GCF_034931145.1 Nostoc sp. UHCC 0252
TAGATTCTGACATTAATGTCCGTAATACAGCAGCACAGGCACTCATCAAACTAGGGCAACAAGATTTGCCAGTTGTTGTCCAAGTTCTAGATTCAGTTCACTATTATCCCTCTGAGATTGGTCAACTCAGGTTTTTAGCTCATTTTTTGGCAGGTGGTAAACCAGAAGTAGAAACTCTTATGCAGTGGGTTGGTAAGCCTAAAATGCGGCCAGAAAAACCGAACTATGACCAAGGAGTGAACACAATGCAAGTTTTCGAGAAAGCCTGGAAACATTGTGATTCTCTGCCAGAACTGCAAAGAGAACTAGCACAAAAGATTGCTGTCGTTGCTGATATGGTTTCTTGGAAAGCAACCAACATTAACTTACTTCAAAGTCACCATAAAAATCTCAATGAAGGCAAATACAAAGAATCAGATACGGTGCAACGAGTCATCAATAATGTGGAATATTGGCAGTGGTTTCTCAAAGCCAGAATCACTATCATCTCCCACGCTGCCTTTTGGCTAGCCCTCATCTTTGCCTACCCCAAATTTCCCCAAATCCAAGCCATCTTCTTCTGGAACCCTTGGGTACGCCGGATTCTCGGTGTCGGCTATGTCGGCTTTCTCCTCACCTGGTTTCCCCCCTTCCGCCGCAAATTATTTGAACCCTTCAAACCTTCCCTATTAGCCGATGCCGGCTTAGATAATTTTTATGACCAATCATACTTCCCAGAATCAAAAGTCAAAGTTCCCACTTCAGGAGACATCCTCCCAATTACCGCAGCCTTACCCAGTATTCAAGGACAAATTATCTTAGAAGGAGATTCCGGCTTAGGCAAGTCGATGTTTCTCCGTCATCTCTTGCAAAACTCCCAGCGCATTGTCGTTTATCTCCCCGCCCAGAAATGTCATAAAGGCGTAATTGAAGCCATTCAAGACAAGCTACACGGCCAAGCCCAAGATGCCAGCTTCCTGAAAAACCTGATTTACAGTGGCGCGATAGATATCTGCATCGACGGACTCAACGAAGTCACCGCCGAAACCCGCGCCAAAATCTGCCAGTTTGTCGAAAGCTATTTCCGGGGCAACATTATCATGACAACCCAGCCCCTAGAGTGGACACCCCCCTCAACAGCCAAAATATATAAATTGCAGCCCCTTGAACAACAACAAATTCAAGAGTTTTTGATCTCCCGTCAGCCACGACTCCCCCAAGATGCCAAAATTCAAGGTGCTGATTATGCCCAAGCTTGCACCAATTATTTAACAGAAGTCCTCAATAACCAGCAAGCCAAAGAAGAGTTAGATGCTGTCCGCCGAATTCTTTCCAATCCAATGGATCTAACAGTGGTAGCGCTGATGCTATCACAAGGTAAACACCCAAACTTATTTCGCCTGCAAGAACAGCAATACAACCTGATGGCGGCAGAATACCAGCAAGAATGGAAACAAGAATTTCCCCTCAAAAGATTCTCAGCCGCCGTCTACCAAATGCGACTCGATGACAAACAAGCCTTACCCGCCGATGAATTTCACCAAGTTGCCATGTCTTTAGAAGACGAGAAATACAAGATGGTAGTCAGCCGTCAGTGGCAAGATGAAAAAGGCGAAGCCAAGAAAGAATGGTACTTCCGCCACGATAAAATCATGGATTTCTTTTTGGTGCAAAACTTTCTCGGCGAAACTGATACCGCCGAATCACTATTAGTTGATAGAATGGGCGATCCGCGTTTTCGTGGCGTTTATTTCTTGCTAGCAACCTTACTTCCTTTAGATGCAGCCAAAGAACTGCGAGAAGATTTGATTCAATACGCGGCTGATACTAAAGACAATACGGTGAGTAATACCTTTGTGCAGTTGTTACGGACTAGGTAATACCAATTCGTAATTCGTAATAGAGCCTCCGGCACGCTACGCGAACGTAATTCGTAATTAAGAAACTTAGATGCAGCAAGACTTTCCTCATTTACATCTGTTGCCTCATTTTGGAGAATTGGTATAAGTTGGCATGGGGCATTTATGTGTGCTGAAAAGTAGAGGCTAAATTTTGTTTATCTATCAATAATTATGTATGGTATATGTAAGACACAGTAATCCTACCAAGGATCTGTAGATTTAGTTGCAGAGGTATAGCAGCAGTGGGCATAGTAGTTGAGAATGTCTCCAAGCAATTCGGGAGTTTCAAGGCAGTTGATGAGGTTAGCCTGGAAATTAAGAGTGGTTCGCTAGTTGCGTTGCTTGGCCCGTCGGGGTCGGGTAAATCTACGCTACTACGGTTAATTTCAGGTTTAGAAATGCCAGATAGTGGCAAAATCTTGCTTACCGGTAAGGATGCTACATACCAAAGCGTGCAGCAACGCAATATTGGCTTTGTGTTTCAGCACTATGCCCTATTTAAGCATTTGACTGTCAGGCAGAATATTGCTTTTGGCTTAGAAATTCGTAAGGCACAGCCAAAGAAGATTAAGGGAAAGGTAGAACAATTACTTGAATTAGTGCAATTGAGTGGATTAGGCGATCGCTATCCATCACAACTTTCTGGTGGTCAAAGACAACGGGTAGCCTTAGCAAGGGCGCTAGCAGTAGAACCTGAAGTGTTACTCCTAGATGAACCCTTTGGCGCACTCGATGCGAAAGTCCGCAAAGATTTACGGGCATGGTTACGCCGCCTCCATGATGAGGTTCATGTTACCACGGTTTTCGTCACCCACGACCAAGAGGAAGCAATGGAAGTTTCCGATGAAGTTGTGGTCATGAATAAAGGGCGCGTGGAACAAGTGGGCACACCATCAGAAATTTACGATAATCCCGCCACGGCATTTGTGATGAGCTTCATCGGCCCAGTGAATGTATTACCCAGTAACTCAAGGATTTTTCAAAGTAGCGGGTTTGATGCACCACACCCACAAGTGTTTTTGCGCCCGCAAGATGTGATTTTTGAAAAGGCTGCGAATGGTTCTACTACACCTGCTACAGTGAGCCGATTGATACATTTGGGTTGGGAAATTCAGGTGGAATTAACTTTCGATGATGGGCAAGTGGTGATGGCGCATTTAACACGCGATCGCTTTAATGATTTAGAGCTAGAACCGAAACAGCGTGTCTATGTGAAGCCCAAGGATGCCAAGTCCTTCCCAGTGTCTTATTCAATTTAGACTTTTACCAGTTTCCCAACAGTCGAAATTCCTAGTTAATTGCTGCGTAATTCCGCGATTTGCTAGGAATTTTAATTTGAGTGCGATCGCACAAGCATCTGCTTACCAACTTACGCCTCAGTTATTGATTGCAAATATTTGCGTAAATAACACTATACTTCCTCAAAAATAGCCGGATAAACAACCTTGCCTTTATACTTTTTTTCATAGCTTTGTAGTGCTTTAACCATGAAGACATCCTCTGGAACTGGAAAAGGAGAAGTGATTTCATAATTAACAGAAGTCTGAAAACCAAAGCGATTATAGAAGTGGGGATGACCAAGTACAATAACTACGGCTTCTTTCTTTGTATCTGCTATTTCCAACCCTGCTTGTACAAGTTTGCTGCCAATACCCTGTCTTTGAAACTTTGGATGAACCGCTAAAGGTGCTAGAGCAATTACCTGTAGTGTTTCTTTACCCACTAAATCAATATAACTGAACAAGATATGACCAACTACAACATTTTCAACCTCTGCAACTAGAGAAAGTTCGGGAATGTAGCGGTCAGAATGGCGAATTTTATCTACAAGTTTAGCCTCATTTTCCTGCCCAAAAGCTAATGTATTCACCTCAGCTATTACTGTGTAGTCTGGCAGAGTTTCACAACGAATATTGATCATTTTAAAACCAATTACTTGAGAAGAATTCAGAGATCAAAATTACTTATAAGTTATCTGTGCTAATTAAAACTCGATGTTGAGATCCTACCCAAGGGTGAGTGACATTATACATCATAAATTTATGTTGCAAATAGTACGGCCTATGGGTAGCGTAAAGTGGACAATTTGACAATCTTTAATACTAAAACTACTTGGCGTATAGTCATAATCTGTCCGCACGCAACAAGAACGCAAGACACTTAATATATGGTTCGAGAGCTAGAAAGAAAACGCCAGAGTGCAAAGTTTCCCGAAACAGCACCGGCTGCAAATCCCGTATTTTTTAGAACCTATAGCCGCCGTACAAAGGCGGGATTAAGGGAAACATGGGATGAGGTATGCGATCGCACTCTACTCGGTTTAGTGGAGTTAGGAAAGCTAACTCAAGAAGAAGCTGCAATACTCGATAAGATGCAACGCAACCTGAAAGCTATGCCCAGTGGACGCTGGCTATGGGTTGGTGGCACTGACTGGATAACCAAACCGAAGAACTTTTCCGGCGCTTATAATTGCACCTCTACCAATCTCGAAGACTGGAGCGCCTTCGGATTAATGATGGATCTGGCAATGATGGGCTGTGGTACGGGAGCCGTCCTAGAACCACAATTTATTAACCAGTTACCTCCTATCCGTAATCAATTGAATGTCACTGTAAAAGGTGAAATTGGCAGCACTCCTGTGCAACAGCGACGTGAATATACTCAAACTCATATAGAAGGCAATAACGTCACTATTCACGTTGGAGATAGCCGTGAAGGTTGGGTTGAATCATATCAAAGGCTATTAGAACTCTCCACTGATGAACAATTTTCAGCAAGAGTTGAGGTATTAGTTGATATCAGCGATGTCCGAAAAGCCGGAGAAACTCTCAACGGCTTTGGAGGAGTTGCTAATCCTGTAAAATTGCCCGGACTCTATCAGCGTTGTGCTTCCATCCTGAATAAAGCTGTAGGGCGACAATTAAATTCAGTTGAATGCTGTCTATTAATCGATCAAGCTGCTGTCACAATTGTTGCCGGTAATATTAGAAGATCAGCTGGCATGAGGCAAGGTTCTAGCGAAGATAGTTTGTTTGCCGATGCCAAAGATAACTTATGGCAGCAAGATGAAAATGGCAACTGGCGAATCGATCCAGAGCGTGATGCGCTCAGGATGGCAAACCATACCAGAGTTTTTCACCGCAAGCCAACCTTAGAAGAATGTCTGAATGCTGTTCGCAAACAGTATTATAGCGGCGAGGGAGCGATTCAATGGGCTGGTGAAGCCGTAGCGCGATCGAATATTGATTTGCTGCCAACACAAGCTTTAAAAGTTGAGTTTTTACAAGCTTATGAACAAGGAACAGCAAAACAGTGGTTAGAAGAACGCTATTCAAATCTTGATGCTAATGAGTTAGAACATCGTTTAGCTCGCTATGGTTTAAATCCGTGTGGTGAGATAATTGGCGCTAACTTCCACTGTGTGAGTGGTGATACCTTGCTCATTACCAGAGATGGAATGCATAAAATCAAAGATGTTATTGGAGGTGAAATTGAGATTTGGAATGGTCAAAAATGGAGCCAAGTAACACCATTTAAAACCGGTAGCGATCGCAAGCTGTATCGAGTCAAGTTTGCGGATGGTACTTACTTGGATGCAACTGAATATCATCGCTTCTTTGTCAAAGATAGATTTGATAAAGAATACAAAGAAGTGCAAACCAAAGATTTGATGGATGTTAGTAGATATGCCATTCATACTGAGCCTTTTACTATTCAGTATGAAGATGGATTAAATATCGATCCAAGTTATGCATATACTTTGGGAATAGCTGTAGGAGATGGAACTACAGACAAAAATGGTAATGCCAAAGTTAGACTTTATGAACAAAAAGCAGCTTTATCTGTAACCGGAAGTAAGTCTCCTGAAAGAAACTATGACTACTTACCAAGTTTTATAGATGTAACAGACTTAGGTTTTTCTGGAGAATTTTTAAAGTGTTTAAAAACAAATCCAGAGTCACTGAATGTAATTGCTAGTTGGAATCGCCAAGCAATTTTGCACTTTATCGCTGGTTTAGCCGATACAGATGGCACAAATACACATAGCAATGGCATTAGGATTTACATCTCTGATTATGAACGTGCGTATCGAGTGCAGTTATTGCTAACTAAATGCGGTATCCGTTCTTCTTTAAATCTCTGCGCTCATAAAGGCTCAGTAACTAACTATGGTGTTCGCAGTCAAGATTTATACTACTTGCAAATTACCGACTGTGGACAAATTCCTTGCCAGCGTTTGGATGTGAGCAAAGGGTGTGACGCAAAATACAAAGGTAAATGGCAAATAGTCAGAGGTGTAGAAGAATTACCAAGTTTGCACGATACTTATTGCTTCAATGAACCAGAACATCACAAAGGAGTATTTGGTAATACCCTAACTGGCAACTGCAATTTGTCTGAGGTTCACCTTAATCAAATCGATCCACATAACTACAAAGAACAAGAGGAAGCTTTCACTGCTGGGGCGCTATCTGTAGCAGCACTTTTAAATCACAAATTTCTGGAACCACGTTATCAATACAGCCGTGAATTAGATCCGATTGTAGGGGTTTCTTTTACAGGTTTATTTGATTTCTTTGTCCATGCTTTTGGTGTTGATTGGCTGCGCTGGTGGGAAGCCGGAAGACCTGCAACTCCACAAGGGTTAGCTTTCAAGCGTGAGGAAGAAAAATATCTCAGTTCTTGGAAAGATATTGTACATCGGGTAGTTTGGGATTATTGCGATCGCCACAATCTCAAACGTCCCAATCGCTGTACCACAGTCCAACCCAGTGGTACTAAGGCTTTGTTAACTAATGCTAGTTCAGGATGGCATCCCCCCAAAGCCCAAAGATTTATTCGCCGCATCACCTTCGGCAAAAATGATCCAGTAGCTTTAGCCTGTATTGACTATGGTTATAATGTCATTCCCTCACAATCAGACAAAGATGAACAGGGCAATTTGCTCAACGATCCCTTTGATCCACGAGTGAGTGAATGGTTAGTAGAAATCCCTGTTTCTGTATCTTGGGCAGATTTACCAGGTGCTGATGAAATTGATGTTTCTAAGTTTTCAGTCTTAGCCCAATTTGATTTTGTCCTCCAGGTTCAACGCTGGTATGTGACTCACAACACATCAGCTACTTTGGAACTGCGTTCTGATGAAATCGAACCTTTGGGACAGAAAATCTATGAAACTATTCAGAGCGATCAGGGATATATTTCAGCAGCCCTTTTAGCTCGTTTTGATGACTTGCAATCATTCCCACGTTTGCCATTTGAACCAATAGATAAACCAACCTACGAACGCTTGAATCAAGAGGTGAAAGCACGGCGGAAAACTGATGATTTCTGTGCAGTTTTAAGCCGCTACGATTTAGGCGAAATGTCAGAGGCTGGCCCAAGTGGTTGTGATTCTGATAAATGTATGTTTCCCGATCAGCAACCAAGCTCATAAGGTGAAATAACACTAACTTAGGGTAGGCACTGTTTATTTATAGGACTTAAGCACGAGTTACGGAATAACGAACCACAGAGACGCAGAGGACACAGAGAAATGAGAGTTTAAGAAATATTGTGCGTGAGTCCTAATTTATTACAATAAACAGCAGTGGTTTAATATGACATTAAACCACTGCTTTTTGTATGAAAGCTTACGAAATTCAAAGCAACGCTGGGATTGATGCGATCGCACTAGTCGATCGCCCTGAACCAAAACCAACTGCGGGACAAGTTCTCGTTCAAGTCAAAGCAACATCCCTAAATTACCGCGATTTGCTCGTCGCTGAGGGTGCTTACGGTGCTGGACAGAAATATCCCTTAATTCCCCTCTCTGACGGTGCAGGGGAGGTTGTGGCGGTGGGGGAAGGCGTGACACGGGTGAAAATAGGCGATCGCGTCGCTGGTACTTTCTTCCAAGACTGGATTTATGGCTCTTTAACCAAAGAGAAAATGAAATCCGATCTCGGAGGCGGTATCGATGGAATGCTGGCTGAATATGTCGTATTACACCAAGATGGTTTAGTGATATTACCAGACTATCTATCCTATATTGAAGGGGCAACTTTACCCTGTGCAGCAGTCACAGCTTGGCACGGACTGGTAACAAAAGGCAATATTGGCGCAGGTAATAGTGTTTTATTACTCGGTACTGGAGGAGTTTCAATTTTTGCTCTCCAGTTTGCTAAGATACATGGCGCTAGAGTGATTATTACTTCTAGCAGCGATCAGAAATTGGCACGAGCTAAACAGCTTGGTGCTGATGAGACAATTAACTACAAAACAACACCAGATTGGGAAAAGCAAGTTTACCAATTAACTAATCGCACAGGTGTAGATCATGTAGTTGAAGTAGGTGGTGCAGGGACTCTGCCAAAATCACTACAAGCAGTCCGTATTGGGGGACGGATTAGTTTGATTGGCGTATTGTCAGGAAGAGGAAGTGAAATTGACCCCATGCCAATACTTTTTAAGAGTTTAACAGTTCAGGGCATTTATGTCGGCAGCCGGGAAATGTTTGAGGCAATGAATCAGGCGATGCAACAGCATCAAATCAAACCAATTATTGATCAAGTTTTTGATTTTGCTGAGGCGCGAGAAGCTTACAGTTATCTCCAAAGTGCGGCTCACTTTGGTAAAGTCGTAATTCGTAATTCGTAATTGTAAATAGTTTAATTCTATGTTTCAAGTGGGAATTTAAACCCCACTTGAACATAATTATTAATTACGTTTACAAGACTAGAATATACCTAATCTACTTGAAAGGGTTTATAACGCCTGGTAGTAATGAAAAAAACTGAAGGTTTTAATGATTTGTGTAAATAGGCTTTTTTTACTGCGATCGCTACCAACAATTTCCATACCTATAAATACTTTAGTGATCTAACAATACTGTTTTTATGCTTACTATTAATTTTGCCATAAGGAAAATTTCACAACGCCAATATTGTTGTTTATGGTGATGTGTACTTAAACACTCTGCTATGTTAATTTATGTCATTTGTGTTTTGGTCTTTAGATAGATGCGTTAGGCTACCTGTCAATTTATTTTCTCTACACTTAGTTTTCGCAGTGTCCAGAGTGTCCAGATCCCCGACTTCTTAAAGAAGTCGGGGATCTAACTTTTCACGAATGATTTATGATTGTAATATATTGGAAATAACTAATTTGATTATGTTATATTTATAATATGAATATAAAGCTCTAATCTTTTATTAATTTTTTTAGAAAACACACCTTTTGACATTGGGATCAAATTATTGATTTTTTCTCCTTGTGCCGCAAGTTGCCTTTTCTAGAGACGGCTATTTTTAGGAGAATCCCAGTGTCATTAAATAAAAATGTTTTTGAGCAACCAGCAAATAATTTACTGGCAGTTCTACCACGTGCTGATTATGAGCGTCTTGTTCCGCATCTAAAGCTAGTTTCGCTTCCACTTCGGAAAGTTATTTACGAAGCAGGCGAACCGATCACAAAGGTCTATTTTCCTAATAAAGCGGTAATTTCTATAGTCACTACTATGGAAGATGGCTCGACTGTGGAGGTTGGTTTAGTGAGTAATGAAGGCATGGTGGGTATCCCGGTAATTTTAGGAGACAACACCACAACCACAACAGCATTTGTGCAGATTCCAGACAGTGCTATGCAGTTAGATGCGAATATACTCAGAAGTGAGTTCAATCGGGGCGGAGCTATTCAAAGCGTGCTGCTGCGCTACGTGCAAGCTGTATATACTCAAATAGCACAAGGATCTGCTTGCAATCGTCTTCATAAGTTAGAGGCGCGGTTGGCTCGGTGGCTGCTAACAGTTTCTGACCGTCTGGAATCAGACGAATTTCCGCTCACCCAAGAATTTATTTCACAGATGCTCGGTGTACGTCGTGCTGGTGTCAACGAAGCAGCTAACATCCTGAGCCAAGCCGAAATGATCACCTATCACCGTGGTCAGATTAATATCCTAAATCGAGAAGCTTTAGAAAAAACTGCTTGCGAATGTTATCAGGTTATAGAAAATGAATTTATCCGTTTATTGGACAATAAGCCCAATAAACGGCGAAAATAATTTTTTTGAAGCTTCTATGTGCGAAACCGTACAGACTCTACGAAGTGCGTTCATTTAAGATTTCTTAGATTTTCTTCGTGTTCCTTTAGAGAATACACCTTTCGACATTAGGATCAAATTCTGAAATTCTTTCCTTGTGCCCTGAGTTGGCTTTTCTAAAGTCACCTACCTTAAGGAGAGTGACTTCTGATGTCATTAGATAAAAGCCTCTTTCAGCAACCACCAAACAAACTGCTCGCAGCTTTGCCAGCGAGTGATTATGAACGTCTTGTCCCTCATCTAAAGCCAGTTCCGCTCCCAGTTCAGCGAATCCTTTACGAAGCAGCCGAACCCATTACACACGTCTATTTTCCTGATAAAGCAGTGGTTTCTATAGTCACCACTATGGAAGATGGCTCAACGGCAGAAGTTGGGATAGTAAGCAATGAAGGCATGGTGGGTATCCCGGTAATTTTAGGAGATAACAGCACAACCACAACATCCTTTGTGCAAATTTCGGGCGCTGCTATGCAGATAAATGCAGATGTCTTAAAAGCCGAGTTCAATCGGGGCGGAGCTATTCAAAGTGTGCTGCTGCGCTACGTACAAGCTGTATACTCTGAACTGGCGCAAAGTGCTGCTTGCAACCGTCTCCATACACTGGAGGAACGGCTGGCTCGCTGGCTACTGACAGTCTCTGACCGTCTAGAATCAGAAGATTTTCCACTCACGCAGGAATTTATCTCCCAGATGCTCGGTGTACGTCGTTCCGGTGTGACGGTAGCGGCTAGCACCCTGAGCCGAGCCGGAATGATCAGCTACCAGCGTGGTCATATTAGCATCCTGAACCGAGAAGATTTAGAAGCAACTTCCTGCGAGTGTTATCAAGTCATACAAAAGGAATTTGCTCGATTACTGGGCATGAAGCCCAGTAATCGAGCCAGAAAATTTTTTTGAGCTATGTGTCCGAAACCGGACAGACTCGCAAAAGTAACTTGATTTAGAGTATTATGATCTAATTTGTCTTTTAATGTTCAGTGAGCGAAAACATCCTTAAGCCGCAAGTAAATAAGTTACTCGCGGCTTTGCCAACCAGTGATTATGAGCGCCTTGTTCCGCACCTGAAGTTAGTTTCGCTTCCCACTCGGCAAGTCATTTACGAACCAGGAGAACCCATCACACACATCTATTTTCCCCAGAATGCAGTGATTTCTATAGTCACTAATATGAAAGATGGATCGACGGTGGAAGTTGGGATAGTGAGTAATCAGGGCATGGTGGGTATTCCAGTAATTTTAGGAGGCGAAACAACAACCACAAAAGCGTTTGTGCAAGTTGCTGGCGCTGGAATGCGGATCGATGCAGATATCTTTAGAGCCGAGTTCAATCAGGGTGGAGCTATTCAAAACCTCGTACTGCGCTATGTACGAGCCGTATATACCGAACTTACACAAAGCTGTGCCTGCAACCGTCTTCATACCTTAGAGGAACGGCTGGCTCGTTGGCTCCTCACAGTTTCTGACCGTTTGGAATCAGAAGATTTTCCGCTCACTCAAGAATTTATCGCCCAGATGCTGGGTGTACGTCGCTCCGGCGTGACAGTAGCGGCTAGCGCCCTCAGTCGAGCGGGAATGATTCGCTATCAGCGTGGTCAAATTAACATCCTGAACCGAAAGGATTTGGAAGCAACTTCCTGCGAGTGTTATCGGGTCATCCAAAACGAATTTGCTCGGTTGCTGGGGAATCAGCTAAGGTGCGATCGCTTATAAATCAATATTTATAATAAATTCTTATGTCTGAAACCGGACAGACACTTGCTTTCAGTTCCATTAAGATTTAGTAAAGTAGGCATCAAATGGCATTTACAAATACATCGCTTTTGATGCAATTACTAGTCTAAGTGTTTGAGCTAGACGGCGGGAAGAATAATGTATAATCAATTGATGTCTTTTAAAGGTCTGCGATTGCTCGTTGTCGACGACGACGCTGATACGAGAACTTTACTTACCTTTTTGTTTGAATTAGACGAAGCAGAAGTGATCACAGCAGCTTCGGCAGGTGAAGCTTTAGAAATAATGTCATTTTTTAAACCAGACATATTGATTAGTGATATTTATTTACCAGACGAGAACGGTTGCTCACTGCTCATGAAGGTTAAAAATCTGGAAGCAAAGCGAGGGAGAAAGATTCCAGCTATTGCTCTGACGGCATCTGCTTTCGACGAAGACCGTAATCGGGCATTGTTAGCAGGTTATGATATTTACCGATGCAAGCCGATAGATTTAGACGAGTTAGCTTCTACAGTTGCTAGTTTAGTTGGAATCGAACAATACGCTTAACATATTTGGATGCACAAGAAAAAAGTCCGTCTAGAAAAAACTTTAACTAAATATTATTTACTAATAAAATGCGATGTCTACCATGACATCGCATTTTATTAGGAATTTTTTGACGCACTAAGACGCAATAAGTTATATCATCGGGACTTATATCAGGTTCGACTTAATACTTATGCCATTGCGAGCGTAGCGCAGCAATCCCAAACATTTGCGATCGCTTCATCCTGCTCCGCCTCACTTGCAATGACAATTTATCATCTTAGTAAACTGGCAAAATTGTGATGTTCCCTTAAGCCTCGCCCGTTGTCAGCGATTTAGTTTCCCCTGCTAAGAGTTCACTTTCATTAAGTTTAACGTGAATTCAATAACTTATTTGTATATAAAAGTACGCCTACTTAGTCCAATTGAAGGCAGGGCAAGGTTTATCAGACTCACGTTAATTTTATTTTTTCTTAATTTTGCGATCGCTAAAAACCTTTTAAAAGGGTGATGATATAAAATATACTAAGAATAAACACAGAGAATAACCCAGTAATTCTCTGTAAATACTTATTTTTTCAGATAAAAAGGTGCATTATGGAATATCTTGCTTATTCTCACATGTTTATTGCTCAAGAAGAGGCATCTGGAAATGCCAAAGATAATTCATCCAAATCTCTTCTATTAAGTGGAGAAAAAACTCTTAAATCTTCTGATTTAGTTAGTACAAAAAAACAGGCATCTGGAATTAACAAAACTAAATTCAATTGGCGAAAACTTCTTAAATCTTCAGCTTGGTTAGCTTTAGCTGGTGTGGGTGTATTAATTCTTGCTGCTGCCCAAATTCAAATAAGTTCAGCTGCTTATGTAAGGACTAACGGCAGTTGTTTACGTATCCGTACAGGCCCAAGCACGAACTACTCTTATGTGGATTGTGTACCAAATGGCGCAACACTTCCAGCGATTGAAAGGTATGAAAACGGTTTTGCTAGGCTTTCTACGGGTAGATATGTTTTTGCTCGATGGGTTGGTGATAGACCTAACTATGCTCCTGTAACTAGACCTGGTGGCGTTGGGGGTTCAGTGATTCTTACCCCTGGTTCTAGAGGTCAGTTAGTAAGAGACGTTCAGACAGCTTTAGGTAATCTTAGAGTTGATGGAATTTACGGTCGAGAAACTGTTAACCAAGTTAGAAGATTTCAAGCAAGTAAAGGTCTACTTGTAGATGGTGTAGTGGGGCCCCAAACTAGATTAGCTTTGGGTATTTAGAAGTTAGAATAATTTTACCTGAAAATTCTGTTTCTTAGCTTCTACCTATTTTATTGCAATACGGTTCAGTTAAGGAAAATTGTAGGTTGGGTTAAGCAAAGCGCAACCCAACAAAGCCCCGAAAATGTTGGGTTTCGTTCCTCAACCCAACCTACACATTTCAAGGTTTTTGGCACCAACTGAACCGTATTGTATTTTATTGTGATATGCAGAAACATCTGAGCTAAGGAAGTCTTAGATTAAAATTTTGGAGCATCTCGCCTGTCTTCAAGGCGGGTAAGATGCTATAGATATCCAGGGTAAATGTAATTATTGGACAATTAGAGTCAGCAGCCAGAACCAGCTAAATTGTTACCTGGGTCTGCTATTTAGATGTCGCCATTAAGTAAAGAAGTTTGTCATTAAAATGAAGATCCTGCAATTCAGGAGGTGGAGGAACAAGGGGTGGCCCTTCAATGATTACCGGAATAATTTCGGGGGAATGTAATCTATCAGATCCTTGTCGCTCAAGGGCATACAACACTTCTTTAAGCACCCACGGTGACTCTTTAGCAGCAGTAGACCAAAATAGGAGGAAGAGATCGCATTCATCAATATTACGATAAAGTTCTTGCTCCCAGCGATCGCCAGGTTCTAAATTAAGAATATCTTGAAAAACTGTAATACCACTTACAGCCAGTCCTTGCACCCTTTTAAGAACTTCTATCCGATCTTTAGAAGAATAAGAGACGAACGCTTTTCTATAATATCGAGCAACTTCTCCTACTATTTGAGGCTCTTTGGATGTAGAAGATGCAGAAGGAATAATTGATAGTTTGAATTTTAGATGGCCAAGGGGAATCGTATTTTGGCTGACAGTCACAGTTCCAATGACTGTTTTCTGAGTGATATCACCAGGAACAGTTACACCAAATTGAACAGAATCTGCTTTACCATTCCAAGTCAACTGTTGAATCGGATCATCCACTTCTAGTTTCGGAATTGACAAGTTAAAAGTGAGTTCACTTCCTCGTTTAATAGGTACTCCTAAACTTTTTACTCCTAACTGTTGAGCTTCAGGATCAAATTGTTGAGCATACTGTTTGGCAGATTCAGCTTGTTCAGAAAGATGAACAAAGACTTGGACAAGAAACATATCATCTGGAGTTACAGAAGCAGGACTGAACACACTACAATCAACCAAATCTTTAGTTATATCAGCAGGTTCTGAAGATCGTTCTTGAATAGTTGGGGTTTCTTGTAGCTGCGTTTTTAACCTCTTAATAACTTCTTCAACCTCGATATCGCTGCTATCCCAACTCAAATTTACAGGAACATTACTGTTTGCTTCCACCTCTAACTCAATAGGTTTACTACCCAAACCATCAGCCAAAAATTCAAAGGCTGTACGAATATTTGCTAAGTTGATTTTAGCTGGCAACAGCTTCTTCCAAAAGTTTGTATGGCCTTGAGGTCTAGGTTGGTATAGTGTAACGTCTGGTGATACAT
Source organism: Nostoc sp. UHCC 0252 (assembly GCF_034931145.1). NCBI lineage: Bacteria > Bacillati > Cyanobacteriota > Cyanophyceae > Nostocales > Nostocaceae > Nostoc > Nostoc sp. UHCC 0252. The sequence goes on from NZ_JAYGHE010000017.1 coordinate 14,976, forward strand.
CTGATGTCAAGTTTTTAGGTCTAGGTTGGTATAGTGTCACCTCTGGTGATCCATCTGATGTGACGGGTTTTGGAGTGTATTCAGATAAATCCTGCAAAACAGATATCTTAATATAGTTCTTACGGACAAACCATGCATCTCTCCCATTGATAGAGTTTTTCAAGATTATTCTGTAATATTTTTCTTCCTCAACATACGAAATGACTTCCAAGACACTTTTGACTTGAATGAGAAGTTTTTCATCTTCAGCGAGTTCGGCTAACTCACTCGGACGAACTTTCAGAAAAGTATCAGCAATTACTGTAAAGATAAACATAATAATTACTCTTATATTATTAAGAATTTAGCAACTTCAAACCTAAGAAAAGAGCCGCTATAGTTCCCGCAACAGAAATTTTACCCTGAATAATTTTATCTAAAACTGATTCTACAGGAATTAACATAATCTCGATTTCCTCAGTAATATCGAGTTGTTGCTCTCCAGTTTTTCTCACATTTTCTGCTAAAAATAAATGTATTTGATTCGTATCTTTACTCGGTTTATCGTATAAAGTTCCAATTTTTCTAAATTCTTGGGCAGTATAACCAGTTTCTTCTGCGAGTTCTCTAATTGCTGCTACTTCTGCATTCTCTTTTGTTGGGTCAAAACTCCCTGCTGGCAGTTCCAAGAAAAATTCACCTACTGCATGTCTATATTGCCGGACAAAAATAATTTCTCTATTAGCAGTGATAGGTAAAACCATTGCCACGTCAGGCTTAATACTGACAAAATAATCATCTATAATTTTACCATTGGGCAATTCTATTTCATCTTGCCTCACCTGACACCAGGGGTTATCTAAAACCATTTTTGATTTTAAAGTCTTCCATTTTTTTAAGTTGCTCATAAAATAAAGTAAAAAATAAAATTATGTATGAAAATAGTAACTAAGCAATGGAATGTAAAAAAGTATAACAGATACATCCAATAATCTAAACTTTGAACTTACACTGGCTTTTGCTTTAACATAATATGTAGAAAAAGTATGCAAATAAATGTAAATTTATTTACAGTAAATAAGAGATTTCCGTTAACCATTAGTAGAGGGACAACGGCACAAACAACGAATGTATGGGTGAGAATTTCAGATGATGGTATCGAAGGCTGGGGGGAAGCATCACCATTCGGTGTGGGTAATCATCGACAATCAACTGATACAATCAAAGATTCTCTCGACCAAATTGCACCACTGTTACAAGCATTTAGCCCCTTACAGCGACAGGAAATTGAGCAAGTTTTAACACAAAACCAGGTTCCTTCTGCTGCTAGAGCGGCCTTGGATATGGCAATGCACGACTGGTTAGGTAAGCGTGTAGGATTACCTTTGTGGAAAATTTGGGGACTCGATCGCAATCAAATAGTACCAACTTCAGTGACAATTGGGATTAATTCGCCTGAAGGTGCTAGGACGAGAGCGCGAGACTGGTTACAATTTACTGATGTCCGCCTTTTTAAGGTGAAGTTAGGTAGTCCAGATGGCATAGATGCAGATCAAAAAATGCTGTTGGCAGTGCAAGAAGAAGCACCGGAAACTGAGTTATTTGTTGATGCCAATGGGGGTTGGAGTTTAGAAGATGCGATCGCAATGTGCAATTGGCTGAGTAATCTCGGTATAAAGTATGTAGAACAGCCATTACCACGAGGCGAGGAAAAAAGTTTAGCTCAACTCAAAGAACACTCTCCTCTACCCATCTTTGTCGATGAGAGTTGTTTTACAAGTTCAGATATCCCCGATTTGGCAAACTACGTAGATGGTATTAATATCAAACTGATGAAATCAGGCGGACTAACAGAGGCGATGCGAATGGTACATACAGCACGAGCATATCGGTTGCAAGTAATGTTCGGTTGCTATTCTGATAGTTCGCTAGCCAATACAGCAGCATTACAGCTAGCGCCACTAGCTGATTATCTAGATTTAGACAGTCACCTTAACTTAATTGATGACCCTTTTACGGGTGCATTGCTAAAAGAAGGTAGAGTTTTGCTAAACGATTTACCAGGTTTGGGGGTAAAACACAGTGCGTCTACCACTTAATCAACGAGTAGCTATCTTATTACATGAAGGAACTACTGGAACCCACGGCAAAACCGGACTTGCAATTTTACGTTACAGCGAATCACCAATCGTAGCCGTAATCGATCGCGAATGTGCTGGCAAATCTCTGACAGAATTAACAGGTATCAAGCGTGATGTACCGATTGTGGCATCGGTAGCCGCAGCCCTAGAGTACAAGCCAGAAGTCTTAGTAATAGGTATTGCTCCCAGTGGTGGTGCTATCCCAGATGATTACTGGCTAGAAATCAAAGATGCTCTAGAAGCTGGGATGTCTTTGGTGAACGGTTTACATACACCAATGGCAAACATACCGGAGTTAAATGCACTCCTCAAACCAGGGCAACTAATTTGGGATGTCCGCAAAGAGCCGTCTAATATAAGTGTTGCTAGTGGAATGGCACGCACCCTCCCTTGTCGACGGGTGTTGACGGTGGGAACCGACATGGCGATCGGTAAAATGTCAACTAGCTTAGAGTTACATTGGGCATCAAAATTACGGGGTTGGCGTTCTAAATTTCTCGCCACAGGTCAAACTGGGGTGATGTTAGAGGGGGATGGCGTGGCTTTAGATGCCGTGCGGGTAGACTTTGCTGCTGGTGCTGTGGAACAGATAATTATGCGCTATGGCAAAAACTACGACATTCTGCACATTGAAGGACAAGGTTCGCTGCTACACCCTGGTTCAACGGCAACCTTACCCTTGATTCGTGGTTCGCAACCAACTCAACTGGTATTAGTCCATCGGGCGGGACAACTTCATGTCCGCAATCATCCCCATGTCCTAATTCCACCTTTACCAGAGATAATTCAGCTTTATGAAAGTGTTGCTAGTGCTGGTGGTGCTTTTGCAAGCGTTCCTGTAGTGGGTATAGCACTTAATACGGCACATTTAGATGAATCTGCGGCTGAGGAAAGCATCGCTCAAGTAACAGCAGAAACGGGGCTACCTTGCACTGATGTAGTCCGCTTTGATGCCAATGTGCTTTTGGATGCGGTGATGAAGAATTAGGTTCTGATCTTACGAAGTGGCAAAACTTTGGTTGCTTAAAGATCAATCCGAGCGAGTTCAAGCAAGACTAACAGCTTGAAAAGCATCTTGATCCACTTTGCGACGCAAGGGCAATTTACACCCCCAACTTAGGGGGTTTTTTATCAATACGGTATGGTTAATGTTTTCTGATGGAAATTCTAGATCGTAAAGCAATACAGTTCAGTTAAGCATCTCTTTCTTCTCTCTGCGTTCTCTGCGCCTTGGCGGTTCGTTAAAAAAATTACTTTGGTAACAGAGTTTTAGCCTTAACTGAACCGTATTGGATCGTAAAGATGCGACAAATCATCACCCAGACGCGATAAATCGCCGTCTCTACAATCATCAGCGATTCATCGCGTCTCTTGCCTTAACCGAACAGGATTGGTTTTTTATGGCAGTTAGATTAAGGGGACGGGACGTGCAGCAATGGGTTAAGAGACATGCCGCTTTCATTACCTGGAACCGCTTTACTTAAAATCCCCATTCCTTTATAAGTAATTTTCATTAAACTTATCAGCTTTTTTTGTCAAGCCCTATTGACATTTTGTAACAAACTTGTTAAATTTAGTTACATAAATAAACAAAAGAAAGAAGAGAAAAAAATATGTACACCACTGTAAACGAAGACGGTATCATCAATAACTACGCATCTGAACCCAAGGTATACTACGCTGAGTACCCAGCAATTTGGGAACAACGTAAATACGTTTTACAAGGTCTTTTTGCAACTTTAATTGTCACAAGTTTAGTTTTGGTTAGTTTTAGCGTTAGCTAAGATTTTCCATTGCCGTATCGCTGTATCTCATTGTCATTCTCACTTCTCTCTTAAGCCTCGGTTAGTTTCGCCGGGGTTTTTTGTGTTTTATCTGTGCGATCGAGGGCGAGATTGTAAAATAACTGCGATCGCTTATAAAATAAAGACAAATCAATAAAACGGGGTGTTTATGACAACCCAACTCGGTGAAGCTAAATCTTCAACAGAACTGGTAATATCTTGGGAAGCGTTGCCGGCAGATTTTCAGTTAGAGGATGAACCAGTGGAAAATACAGGTCAGCCACTATTAGCTGGTGCTTTACGCGAAAGCCTTGAGATAAGTGGTTTCATCCAACCCCAGATGTTAATCGCCTCAAATTTTGGACTTTGTGCGACGATAAACGATCAGTTTGTAGCGAAAGCACCTGACTGGGTTTATATTCCAGTGGTAAATGAAGTTTTAAAAGAACGCAAAAGCTACACACCTAATTTAGAGGGTGAGATTCCGGCTGTAGTGATGGAATTTCTATCTGACACTGACGGTACAGAGTACTCTTTTAAGCGAATCTATCCACCAGGAAAATGGTTTTTTTACGAGCAGATTCTTCAAGTGCCAATTTACGTAATTTTTGACCATAATGGCGGTTTGTTAGAATTTTACCAACTCGAAAACAGGCGCTACGAGTTGCTGCAACCTGACGAAAATGGCCGTCATTGGATTGATTCAATGGGCTTATTCTTAGGAACTTGGCAAGGAACAAAAGAAGCTAGAACGGGTTATTGGTTGCGCTGGTGGGATAAAGCAGGTAATTTGTTGCCTTGGGCAGTAGAACAAATTGAGCAGGAACGTCAACGTGCCGAGCAAGAACGTCAGCAAAAAGAACGGCTAATTGCCTATTTACAATCTCAAGGTATCGATCCAAATAATTTGCCTTAGCATATATGCTTAAGCAAAAAGGTGCTAAGTGCGATCGCTCTATCTGTATTTTGCTAATTCTTCATAAAAGTAGTAAAAAACACTCTTTTGCATCAGCAAATCTCAGTATAAAACGAATTATGAAAAGATGGGACATTATGCAGAAATTCAAGTATATCTAAAAACCTACTTCCAGAGAAAAAATAAATTAAAGAAAAAATAACGTTTTTGATGAATCAAAAAATAGAATTATTCGTCACTTAAACTATCAATTCCCTACTTATTTCTACTGGAGGATGGTTCATGTCATCAAAACTGTTACGCTTGATATATTTGGGCAGTCTTGGCTTATCTTTGTGTCTGGGTAATTCGGCAGCAATGGCACAATATGATTCTACTGGCGATGGCGTTGTCGTCCCAACAGTGCCATCAGGTGGGTCATCAGTACCAATCGACACATCAACAGGTATACCAACTTCACCCTCAGCTGACGGTACAACTCGGTTTAGCTGTCAGACTTACAACGGTCAGTCTACCGTTATGTATCAGCCACAAAGTCAGCCAGGACAATTTTTCCCTTGGGCTGCACCTGCGGCTTTGGGCGGTGGTTGGGACGCACAAAAGCGTTGTGCAGCAATTGCCAGTCGTTTAGAACTTTATCGTCCAGATGGTTTACAAGAACTCCAGACATCTGTAGAAAATAACGAAAATATTGTCTGCGTTACAACTGAAGCTAACCCAAACTGTAGAATTGTGCTGACAGTACCGCGTGGGAAAGATCCCGTTGTCATCCGCAATAGCATTTTTCAAAATTTGACTACTGCTGATAGTGGACAGCAAACTATAGCCGTTAACACTTATGGCGATCGCAGTAGTGGCGGAAGTGAATTATATAATTTAGGACGCACACTTCTAGGCAGTGGCAATAATCGAGTTAGTTCATATAGGGGTGGCATTAATCTTAAACCCTTCCTCGATCGCAAAGATGGCGGTACTGCAAATAAACTCCGCAATGGAGTGGCAATTGGTCGTCAGTCTCAACCTAACTCTGTTCGCTTAAATCCTCGCAATTTCCGATAGGTAATAAGAAATTGAAATTAGCCTCTGGTTTAGTTATATCAACCAGAGGCTATTTTAATTTATTAGGCAACCTCGATTTATTTTGTTATCATGTCCCGCCAAGATTAAAATGCACTTGCCGTAGGGCGGACAATGATTTCATTGACATCCACATCATCTGGTTGGGCTACAGCATATAATACGGCTCTAGCGATCGCATCTGGGGTCAGTGCAGTTTTCCGAAGTTCTTTCAAAAAGCCTTTTGCTGGTTCGTCTGTGATATCTGAGCCGAGTTCAGTTTCAACTACGCCAGGGGATATTATTGTCACGCGAATATTTTTCGATTCTTGACGTAATCCATCGGATATGGCCCAAACAGCAAATTTTGTTGCGGAATAGACCGCGCTGGTAGGCCCTACCATGTGTGCGGCGATGGAGGCGGTATTGATAAACTGTCCACCTCCTTGCGCTTCCATGATTGGTAAACCAGCAGCAATACCATTCAATACGCCGTGGATATTCACATTAATCATGTTGTCCCATTCCTCGACTTTCAAGGCATTCATCGGCGATAGGGGCATCACACCTGCATTGTTAAAGATGACATCGACACGACCAAACTTATCTTTGGCGAAGTGAATGAACGCTTTCATATCCTCACGATTCGCAACATCCACCGCTTTGAATTCCGCTATGTAACCCTGGTTACGGATCTCCTCAATAATCTTTTCTAACTTTTGGGTGCGCCGTGCCCCTAGAACGACTTTTGCACCGTTTTTAGCGAGTAATTTAGCGGTGGCTTCACCGATGCCGCTACTGGCTCCAGTGATCGCAATGACTTTATTTTCTACGTTTAACATGGTTATTTTTCCCTCTGTTGAGGTTTAAATTTTGGATATGTTCATCGTATGAGTAAGTACAAAGGTTTGGAATACACAGACCTCGCGCTTTATTGCCTAATTCTCCAAATTGATGTTCTACAATGCCTACAAGAGGATGATTAAATTAATCGAAGAATATTGTGACGATCAAAATCATCAACCAAGTCATAAACCAAAGTGCGATCGCTCATCAATGTCAAGAATTGGCAGCACTAGTCACTCGTCACACCGATGGCAAAGGGGACGGTTTTCATAAAACAGCTATTGAGCAGTTAGAATTTCAGCGAGAATCTTCTGCTTCCACCTCACTACAAGGTGTCTGCGAACCTATCCTCGCCATCCTTGTTCAGGGCAAAAAGGAAGCGTTGCTGGGTGAAGAAACCTATCGTTATAGCGCGGCTCAATATCTGGTAGTCTCGGTTGATTTGCCATTGAGTGCGTTTATCGTTGAGGCAACCCCAGAGCAACCCTATTTAGGATTCAAGCTGAATCTAGATCCACGTCAACTCTGCGATATTATTACTGCTCAAACCAGTGTGATTCGGGAAAAGAAGAACTCTGTCAGAGGCTTATTTGTCAGCACCATCGATGCACCGTTGCTCGATTGCGCGATGAGATTGACACGGCTTTTGGATACGCCCCAAGATATCCCGATCCTTGCACCGATGATTATCCGCGAAATCTATTATCGCCTTTTAATGGGTGAACAGGGCGGAGCTGTCCGCCAGATTGCGACATCTGGCAGCAATATGCAGCGTATCGCTGAGGTGATAAAACTCATAAAGGCTGATTTTACAAAGCCGATGCGGATTGAGGAGCTAGCTGGGCAAGCAAGTATGTCATCTTCATCTTTCCATCAACATTTCAAGAAAGTGACATCGATGAGTCCGCTTCAATATCAAAAGCAATTAAGACTGTTGGAAGCACGCCGTCTGATGCTTGCCGAAAACTCCGATGCGGCTAATGCTGCCTATCAGGTGGGTTATGAGAGCCAATCACAGTTCAGCCGCGAATATTCCCGGATGTTCGGTGCGCCACCGATAAGGGATATTGAACGTTTACGTACAGCCTAAGAGACGCGATAAATCGCCGTCTCTACAAGTGTTTTGATGTATTGATAGCAACGCTAAGAGCGTTACGAGCGCCTTAGTTCTGAATTCTTTATCAGCTTTGCGTTGGCACAATTGCTGACTTCAAAAATCTTCATCAAAATTCTATTCCGATATATCGTGATATATTCCGATATATCGTATATTAGAGAAAGTTAATTTGAGATTGATTTATGTTTAGACACTTTCGTTCACGCTTTGGTACACCTGCATGGGCAGGAGTTAACGAGGATGATTTCTTGCTTGTCAGGTCTTGGTTTGGGCATGGTAGGCATCATGGCAGAGATCATGGCAAACATGGTAATGAAATGTTTGGTCGTGGTTGGGGAGATGAACATCGGACTCGTCGGGGTGACATCAAGTTCATCCTGCTGGAATTGTTATCCGAGCATCCTAGTCATGGTTATGACCTGATTAAAGAGATGGAAACTCGTTATGGTGGTTTCCGTCGTCTCAGTCCTGGCTCAGTGTATCCAACACTCCAATTGCTGGAGGAAGGGGGTTATCTCAAGAGCGCCCAGGAAGGTGGCAAGCGGATTTACACGATTACCGATGAAGGTAGACAATTATTAGCAGAACGTACCCAACAAGAAACTTCAGATACTCCTTGGGATACCGTCAAAAGTTTCGTGAAAGGTAAGCCTCAAGAGTTTATTGAGTTGCGGAATGCTGCAACAGAATTAGCTGCTGCTGTGGTGCAGGTTGCTCGTAGTGGCAATGTGGAGCGGATAAATCGGGTGCGTGAGCTTTTAGAGCAAGTCAAACGGGAAATTTACGCGATTTTGGCGGAAAAATAAGTAGAGAGGCAGAATTTGCATCTTTACTCTTAATATTCTCAGATTTTGCGTTTACAGGTTAGAAGCGATCGCACTCAAATCTGTTTCGATGAGTGAGTTGAGCAATGTCCATAACTGCAAATCAGTAAAATCTGGAATTGCCATAAATGCGCCGACTTCCTGTAGAATTAGCGGATCGTGGGTGGAGGCGATGCCAATAGTGCGGATATCTGCGCTCACCGCCGCCCGAATACCAGAGGGAGAGTCTTCTAATGCGATCGCTTCCTCTGCTGAAATCGCCAAGTTATTCAGGGCGACTTGGTAGGGTGCAGGGTCAGGTTTCCCTGCTACACAATCCTCCGCTACAACAACCGTATGGAAAGCTTCTTTTATTCCTAATACTTCTAGCATAAATTCTGCATTTAATCTAGGTGCATTAGTTACTAATGCCCGCTTTAATTGATGTGTCTTTGTCCATGCTAGTAGTTCAGAAAATCCATTCATTGGTTTAAGATTCGAGGCGAGTTTGCGGAAAAACGCCTCTTTTTCGTCTGCAAACTTCTGCCCTTCTGCGGTTGATAATTGTGGCAAAATATCCTTAACAATTTCTGGATTTAAGCGTCCACTAATTCGGGATTTATAAAATGTTTCGTCAATTTCTATGCCATAATCTAGCAGCATTTCCTGCCAAGCTCGGTAGTGTATAGGGTCAGTATTGACAATAGTGCCGTCGAGGTCAAAGAGAATTGCAGCTAGCATGATTTTTTGGTAAAATGTAAATAATTGTTAACTTAATTTAAATAGTTTACATTGTTTTTTTGCCCTTATACAGCGCAAAAAGCGATAAATTAATCTGCTAAATCCTAAAATCTATACTGGATAAGCCATGTCAAGGTAGACAGGTAGAGCTTCTCAAAAAACTACCGTATAATTGATAACCTTCTGTGTAAGCAAATGCTAGCCGCTACAAACTCTTTTCGCGTTGATGATTTACTGGTGCAGATTTACAACTCGGAAGTCGAAATGGCCGAAGATGTTGCCGAAATCGCCCAAAAGCATTTACAGCAAGTTCTCAAACAACAAGATACGGCTGCTGTATTGTTAGCAACAGGTAACTCCCAACTCAAATTTCTCGATGCTTTGATTGCATTGGGTGGTGTAGATTGGTCACGGATTATTCTGTTCCATCTAGATGAATATTTGGGAATTCCTGCTGACCATTCTGCGAGTTTCCGGCGCTATATGCGAGAACGTGTAGAGAAGCGGGTTGCTCCTAAAGTATTTCACTATATAGAAGGTGATACACTGCAACCAGTAAACGAGTGCGATCGCTACACTAAACTATTGCAAGCACAACCAATAGACTTATGCTGTCTTGGTATTGGCGAAAATGGACATTTAGCTTTTAACGATCCAGCAGTAGCAAATTTTCAAGATCCTTACAGTGTAAAACTAGTGAAACTGGATACAGTGAACCGTCAGCAACAAGTAAGCACAGGTCACTTTCCGAATCTAGAAACTGTTCCAAAATATGCTTTTACTGTCACCATCTCAGCAATTTGTTCAGCAAAAAAAATTATTTGTCTGGCTCCAGAAAAACGTAAAGCGAATGTGGTAAAACAAATGTTGCAAGGGGCTATAAGTACAGATTGCCCAGCTTCTGTTCTCCGTCAGCAATCCCAAGCTACATTATTTTTGGATGTCAATTCTGCTAGTTTGCTGTCGTGAAGATGCACTGAAGACTAATGTACACTGCCTAATTCCAGCTATTACGTGAAGAAACGTTTTGTGCGGGCACTATGTAATCTTTATTGGGCAGCGAACTGGGATGTAATTATAGGGCAATATAGAATACAGTTCAGTTGAGCATTTGTCCTTCTCTTCCTTCTCTCTCTGTGTCCTCTGCGTCTCTGTGGTTCGTAAAAAAACAACTTTGATAAGTAACCACGCAAAATTAATTACAGTCATTGCTAGCGAAGCGTTCGCGGAGCGTCTCGTAGAGATAGCAATCCCAGCCCTTGCGATTGCTTCATTTCGCTTCGCTGCATTCGCAATGACATTGTGTAATTAATTTTGTTTATCTACTTAAAGAGTGCTAGCCTTAACCGAACCCTATTGGATTACGGGGGCACAATATCATATATTGCGCCCCTACTGCTCTAATTTGAAGTTGACATAAACCACGGCTGTACGCTTTTTACAGTGTGGTGAATATTATCTAGAACGAGTACCCGTTACTTCATTAGGATCGCTATAAGCCCGGACTTTATCACGATTACGAGCCAGACCTGCTAAACCCGCTAGACCAAGTAAACCTAGCCAACCCCAATCAAAACCGCGATCTTCAGTTCTCTGGAAAGTTGTAACACCTGTGTTCCTATTAGTACCTGTAGAGTCAGTGCCTGTGGTTCCAGTGCCTAAGCCAGAATCTGAGCCAGTGCCTGTAGTTCCAGTACCTAAGCCAGTGCCTGTAGTTCCAGTACCTAAGCCAGTGCCTGTAGTTCCAGTACCACCAGTGCCTGTAGTTCCAGTGCCTAAGCCAGTACCTGTAGTTCCAGTACCACCAGTGCCTGTGGTTCCAGTGCCTAAGCCAGAACCTGAGTCAGTGCCCGTAGTTCCAGTGCCTGTAGTTCCAGTGCCTGTAGTTCCAGTGCCTGTAGTTCCAGTGCCTGTAGTTCCAGTGCCTGTAGTTCCGGTGCCTAAGCCAGAATCTGAGCCAGCGCCTGTGGTTCCAGTGCCTAAGCCAGTACCTGAGCCAGTGCCTGTAGTTCCAGTGCCCGTAGTTCCAGTGCCTAAGCCAGTGCCTAAGCCAGTACCTGAGCCAGTGCCTGTGGTTCCAGTGCCTGTAGTTCCAGTGCCTGTAGTTCCAGTGCCTGTAGTTCCAGTGCCTGTGGTTCCAGTTCCAGTGCCTAAGCCAGAACCCGAGCCAGTGCCTGTAGTTCCAGTGCCTAAGCCAGAACCTGTAGTTCCAGTACCACCAGTACCTGTAGTTCCAGTGCCTGTGGTTCCAGCGCCTGAGCTACTACCACCACTAGCACCTCCACTGCCGGAGCCTCCGCTTTGGGCAAAAACAGAAGGAGGTAAGGATACAGAAGCGAAACTCATGGCAAAGACAGCAGACAAAACAGCTTTAGATAAATGAAAAGGCTTCATGGTAATGGTTCCTTTTATGTTTTAGATTTGTATGATTGATCGATGTTCAAAACTGATATTTTCTACTCAATCCAGTGCTAACTTAGGTAAATTTTGATAAGCCAGACAGCACAGATTGAAGAGTCTTTCACCTAGTTTAGGTTAGAAAAAATGAAAGCATTTGAAGCTTTCATAACACATGAATATTTGTTTTATTCAAACTAATTCATAATCAGTAATTACTATGATGGTTCTTAGCCTACGACTAATGCCGCATATTAGCCAAAAGCAAGGAATAATTATTGATAACTTTACTTGCGTCGTTTTTCATTACTCTCTATGAATTAGTTTGTTATTCCTCTGTAAGATAACAGCTAGCTTTTTATTGCACTTCTCCCATAGGAGTAAAACTTAGTCTATCGCAGGAATTATTTTCGCATTAAAGTTTAGCCTATGAACGTGAAGATAATGAAACACTTTGTAGTTTACAACTAGATAAACAGGACTCAAGATAAACACAATCTTCACACTGGATACTTCGCCCTGGATTGGCACATCCACAAGGAGGATTCACAAAACATTCAGAAGGATCTTTAGGTGTTCGAGATTTCTTGAATAAAAGGTATAATGTTGCTTCTTTTAAACAGAAAACCAAATCTTTAACCATAAATCTTCATACCGATTGTAATGAATATAGCGATTTATCTAAAAGTTTTGATATATCAATAATAATTTTTAGAACTTACTCTAAAACCTGTATCGAACAATACTCTACAATCCTATTCAATCTGAGAAATTATAACTTCATACTCCAGGTGTGTCTTACTCCATACTTAAGGAATATTTTTATTGCAAGTTAATTGGTTCTCTTATTTCACTATAAAAACTGATACAGATTGTTTCCCCTGTATTTCTCAACTGAATATTTGTACCAAAGTTAAATAAACTAGATGGTATTCCCAAATCAGCTTAACCGCAGGCACTCTAGAGTAATTTATGAATTGTCCCTACCGAAAAACCAGGGTTTTGGCAATTGTTTGCGTAAGCCCTGAATATATATCAGATGGACTTAAGCAATACCTGGACTAGAAATAGTTTTGGCTGTAATCATGTTCTTGTCACGCTCCTAATCATATCTTTTTTAAATGACCTGAGAAAAACAAAAATAAAAAACCATTTTCCAACTATATATAGAGCGATAATTGGAACGTTTATTTTCCAATGGCATAGCTGAAATCGAGCTTTTTGCTCAAAGTCTTATTTTGTAAGCATTCTAGATTATTCTCTGAGGAAAGTGATAGAAGAAGAATATAGCTATTTCAGTAAATCACCACTATTTAGCTAAAATCTTAGGAGTGTCGTCACTTTTGATAGCACTCCTAACTTATGACAGAACTTTTAAACAATTTTTTCTCTACTAACCAATTTATTCCCCACGGACATTGCTATCTCTGGAAACCAGGATTGGTGTGGTTGCATCTGGTATCAGATGTATTAACTGGACTTGCTTATTATTCAATTCCAGTAATGCTAGTTTATTTTGTCCGTAAACGGCAAGATGTGCCTTTCGGTTGGATATTTTTGATGTTTGGTACATTCATTGTTGCTTGTGGCACTACCCATTTAATGGATGTATGGACGCTTTGGTATCCTACCTATTGGCTATCAGGGCTACTCAAAGCTATCACCGCTTTTGTCTCTGTATTGACGGCTATTGAACTTGTGCCATTAATACCCCAGGCACTGGCTTTATCGAGTCCAGCCCAACTAGAAGCTGCAAACTCCCAACTAGCAAAGGAAATTACTGAACGGATACAAACAGAGGAGGTGTTGAGGGAAAGTAAACAGCGCTGGCAATTAGCTTTGCGCGGCAATAATGATGGAATTTGGGACTGGAATGTTAAAAGCAATGAAGTTTTCTTCTCGGCCCGGTGGAAGGAAATGCTCGGTTATGAAGACCACGAAATTTCTAACTATTTAAATGAAAGGGTGACACGAGTACATCCAGACGATCTGGACGGGGTAAGGCAAGCAATAGAAGATCATTTTGCTCAAAAAACACCATTTTATATTACTGAGCATCGGGTTTTATGCAAAGACGGCACTTACAAATGGATTTTGGATCGAGGTCAAGCACTGTGGGATGAAGATGGTAATGTAGTGCGAATGGCAGGCTCATATACTGATATTACTGAGCGCAAGCAAGCAGAGGAGGCACTTAGTAATTTACTTAATCAATTAGAAAATATAGTTGAGCAAAGAACAGCAGAGTTAACAAGAATTAATCAATCACTACAGGCAGAAATTACTGAGCGCCAGCGAATAGAAGAAGCATTGCGGGAAAGTGAACAACGATTTCGTGCTACATTTCATCAAGCTGCTGTTGGTATCGCCCATGTAGCAATAGATGGCAGGTGGTTATTAGTTAATCAGAGGCTTTGCGATATTCTCGGTTATACACCTGAAGAATTACAGTTTCTAACTTTCCAAGATATTACTCACCCAGATGATATTAACGCTGATCTGAAATATTTTGACAATATATTAGCAGATAATATTCAAACTTACTCGATGGAAAAGCGCTATTTTCGTAAAGATACCTCCATCGTTTGGGTTAATCTCACTGTGTCTTTGATGCGCGAACCTAGCGGGGAGCCAAGATATTTTATTTCTCTGGTGGAAGATATTAGCGAACGACAAGCTGCTCTACGCGATCGCAAGCAGTGGGAGGAGCAAATGCAGGCATCACTTTTAGAAAAGGAGGTGTTATTAAAAGAAATTTATCATCGAGTCAAAAATAATTTACAGGTGATTTCCAGTCTGCTAAGTTTGCAATCTGCTTATATCAAAGACCAAGACGATTTAGTAATATTCAAACAAAGCCAACAACGGATTGCATCAATGGCTCTTGTTCACGAAAAATTGTATCAGTCTCAAGATTTGGCAAAGCTCAATTTTGGCGAATATATTCAAGATTTGGTAACAAGTTTATTTACTGCTTATGAAGTCAATGAAGATGCGATCGCTCTGAGCATAAATATCGATAATCAGGTGTTTCTCGGCTTGGATACAGCAATACCTTGTAGCTTAATTATTCATGAGCTTGTATCCAATTCGTTGAAATATGCATTTCCAGCAGGTAGAAATGGTACGATTTATATCGAAATTAGCCAAAGTCAAGAGAATGAAGTTACACTTGTAGTTAGTGATGATGGAATTGGTTTACCAGCTAATTTTAATTTCAAAAATATAGCTTCTTTGGGTTGGCAATTAGTAGATGCTCTAATTAATCAAATTTCAGGAAATATTAATATCCAAGGTGATATGGGGGTAGAATGTCGGTTGAGATTTACATTAATATAAGAAAATATGACATCTGCGAAAATCTTAGTTGTAGAAGATGAAGCTATTGTTGCTAAAGATTTACAACATCGACTTATAAAATTTGGTTATACAGTTCCTGTAATTGCTTCTTCAGGACAAGAAGCAATTAATAAAGCAGTAGAAATGTCTCCAGATTTAGTGCTAATGGATATTAAGCTTAAAGGGGCGATGGATGGAATAGAAGCTGCCCAAGAAATCCATAAATATTTGGATATTCCAGTAATTTATTTGACTGCTTATGCAGATGATAAAACATTAGAAAGAGCCAAGATAACTGAGCCGTTTGCCTACTTACTCAAACCTTTTAAAGAAAGAGAGTTACAAACAAATATTGAAATAACTCTAAGTAAACATAGTTTAGAAAGGGAATTAAAAGTAAATAAAAAATGGTTAGATGCACTTTTAAAGAGTATCGGTGATGGTGTGATTGCTAGTGATTTGCAAGAATTGGTAACTTTTATGAATCCCGTTGCTGAAAATCTGACTGGATGGAAACAGGAAGAAGCTTATGGGAGAAATTCATCAGAAGTATTCAATATTGCTAATGCAGATACTCATAACTCTATTGAAAGTCCGATTCTCAAAGTCCTTGAAGATGGTATTATCGTCAGTCTTCCAGCAGAAACTATTCTGATTACTAGAGAGGGGCAAGAAATACCAATTGATGATAGCGCTGCACCAATTAAAGACGATCAAGATAATATTACGGGTGCTGTGTTAGTTTTTCGAGATATTACTGAGCGTAAACGAGCGATTGAGGCGCGTCAAAGGCAAATTGAGCAAGAGCAACTTTTAGTGAAATGGGAAGAAATTAATCAACTCAAAAATGATTTTTTGAATTTAGTTTCTCACGAATTGCGATCGCCTCTGAGTAATATGAAGCTAATGATTCAAATGATACAATTATCTACGAATACTGAGGAGGCTCAACGTTATCTACAATTGATGGAAGCAGAGTGCGATCGCGAGTTAGGATTAATTAATGACCTGCTAGACTTACAACGGCTAGAAACCTCATCCTATCCAGTTATTAGCTCTGATGCATTGCTTTTACAACAGTGGTTAGCTTGGATGATTGAGCCGTTTCAAATCCGGGTTCAACAACATCAGCAAACTCTACAGTTGAATCTCCCTTCAAATCTCCCGCCGTTGCTATCAGATGGCACCAGCTTAGAACGAATCTTAGTAGAATTGCTCAATAATGCCTGTAAATACACACCTGCGGGTGGTGAAATTCTTCTAGGTGTCAGTCACAACTCCTTGGAAACACCTGCAAAAACTATAATTACTATCAGTAATTCCGCAGAAATTCCAGCAACAGAGTTACCACGAATCTTTGAAAAATTTTATCGCATCCCTAATGCAGACATCTGGAATGAAGGTGGTTCTGGACTAGGTTTACCTATAGTACAAAAATTAGCCGAAAAACTACAAGGAAACATTCAAGTAGAAAGCGGTAATGGATGGACAACATTCACCCTTACATTAACTGATTTATTATAGGTTTTAAGCATTCATGAAAATTTAATTTATCAAGTTTATCTTATACATCAATTATTAGAAGCGTACATTTATATACTTCTAATAATTGATGTTATAAAAAACTTTGTTAATGGTATGAGATAATTAGAGCAAATTATTAAAACTAGAAAAATGCCATTAACTATATCTTCCATACCTCAAGGTTTTAGTGCATTTATTACTAACTTAGGAATACGCGATACAAGCGATGATTTTGTATTTATTAAATCAGAAGTTCCCTGTGTTGCTGATGGAGTCTTCACTCAAAGTCTTTTCGCCGGGCCAAGTGTTACTATTAGCCGCGAAAACTTAAAAGATTCACAAGTACAAGGAATTGCCGTTATATCTAAGAATGCAAATGTCGCTAATGGTGCTATTGGCATTGCTGATGCCCAAGAGGTTCTACAATTAGTTGCAAATGAAACTGGAATTGCTGCACATAATATTGTGATAGCTTCTACAGGCGTAATTGGCAGACGTTACCCGATTGAAAAAATTCGAGCAGGTTTATTAGGATTGGGGAAAAAATTGACTGCTGCTGATTTTGATGCCGCAGCCCGTGGTATTATGACCACCGATACGGTACCGAAACTAGCTACACGACAAATAGGTAATGCCAAGCTGGTAGGAATTGCCAAAGGTGTTGGTATGATTGAGCCTAATATGGCTACTCTCCTAACTTTCTTTTTTACTGATGCTGCCATTTCTGCAAATAGCCTTCGTTCAATTTTTCGTTCTACAATAGATAAAACTTTTAACTGCTTAAGTGTAGACACTGACACTTCTACTAGTGACTCCGCCGTGATTTTAGCTAATGGAATAGCCGGTGAAGTTTCAGAAGCAGATTTTGCCAGTGCATTGCAAGAAGTTGCCCAAGAATTGGTGCTGAAAATTGCTAGAGATGCTGAAGGTGCTACCAAAATTATTGAAGTAACTGTAGATTCAGCGATTAACTATGCACAAGCTAAAAAAGTAGCCAAAGCAATTATCAATTCACCATTAGTAAAAACCGCCGTCTATGGGGCAGATCCGAATTGGGGACGAGTTGCTATGGCAATAGGAAAATGTGAAAATGAACAGCAGATAAATCAAGAAACAGTTGTTATTAGTTTCGATAATGTGAAAGTTTATCCTAATACTTTAAAGGATGAAAATTTAGAACAGTTGCGGCAAATTATGTCTAAAGATAAAGTAGATATTCATGTTAGCCTCAATATTGGCAAAGCTTCTGCAACTGTATGGGGTTGCGATCTTTCGGAGGGTTATATAGAAATTAATGGCAAATATTCAACTTGATTAAATTCTGCATCTCTATAGCAATCCTATCTAATTTGTGAAAATTCTCAGTGTCCAGATACCCGACTTCTTTAAGAAGTCGGGTATCTAACTTTTCACGAATGATTTAGGATTGCTATACCTAAGTTGATGCTACACAAACCTACAATCAGTAAGGTTAAAGCCTTCAGCAATACTGCATAAGTAACTACACAAAATTAATTACAGTCATTGCGAGCGAAGCGTTCGCGGAGCGTCTCGTAGAGATAGCAATCCCAGCCCTTGCGATTGCTTCATTTCGCTTCGCTGCATTCGCAATGACATTGTGTAATTAATTATGTTTACCTACTTAGCTGCTTTCTTCACTGGTAATACTCGGAACTTCACCCTGCTATCAGGGTATGGCATACATTTTTGTAGGCAACATAGCTGTGCTACCTACAATGAAATGTTTTTTAACTAGAAGTCTCATAGTCTTTATCTAGAGATGGATAAGTGGGAAAGAGACATCAATAGCTAATTGTTTTGTCAGAAAAGTTGACTAAAGTAGTTTTTTGTAATATAGTATGTTACATAAGTAATGAGTTAGATTAAAAAAACTTCCTAGCCAGTACAGCACGGTGAAAATAAAATTACCAATTTTATCTAAGTAGCTGAAATTGCGAGCAAAAATTTTAAAATATTATATTTACTTAACACCAAATAACTTTATTAACGCTGTATAACTAAACAAATATGGATTTTGACTATTTTAGAAGCAATGATGGCACTCCTACAAATAATACCCGCCAAAGTTTGCTTGCTAGCGGTTGGAGACCTTTTAACCGAGAATTAGATTGGGGGTTTTTGTGGCAACTTTTGCATAGTGACTCGCGCGAATTAAGTCAAAAAAGTTTGAATTTAGCGAGTAATGTTGCTGATATTTTGGGACGAAATAATTATGCTTGGTGGGCTAATTTATTAAATATTGTATCTGATAATACCCGCTACGAAGTGGAAAAATTTTGGAATTACATTACACCAGATCCTCAATCACCAGATCATCGCTATAAAGATGTTTTGAGTACGGAAACGCCTATTGTCCAATTTGTCAGCCGTAGTAGTATTCCTATTGATTATGTTCTTAACCGACTGCAAGAAATTACTGTACTGCGAGTTTTAGGTGTGTTGGGTAATCCTGATATTATTACTCAGTATCATTCAGAAAGAGATTTTTATTTTCCAACAGATAAATTTATTAGCTGGGAACGCCTAGACGTTATCAATACTGTTTATGCTTACTGGGCGAAGCATGACGTTTGGTTGCAAATTGATCCCTACGATCGCGGGCGACGACAATATAGTTTAATGGCGATAAATCTTGCGCCATTAATTAACAAGGCAACTTACGACTTAGCAGTGATGTTGAGTGGATATCAAAGTCGTGTGGGTAAAGTTCACAGCCAATTTCCCATTCGCACATTTCCGGCAGATATCCAAAACTTTACTGATTCTGTGCAACAAGCGATTTTGAATCAAAACCAGTTAGCGGTTGTTGTACATGGAAAACCAGGTACTGGTAAAACAGTCTGGACACAGGCAGTAGCAAAAGAAATTCTTGTACCTTTGGGGTATGTAATTTTTATTTTAGATCATGATGCGATCGCTAATTTTGTCCCACCAACTTACATAGAGCGGATTTGTATCGTTATTAACGAAGCTGATAATCTCGCGCAAAATCGCGCTTCTGAGGTGGCGCAATACAATAATAAAACCGAACACATTCTCAGTTTGCTGGATGGCACTTTGTATCAGAGTGTCATTGATGAGTCTGGTATTCAGATGCAGCAACACTTAGTTGTCTTAATGACTTGTAACACTACCGAAAGATTAGATCCAGCCATGTTACGTAAAGGCAGAGTGGATTTAATGTACGAGTTTACACAACTATTTATTTGAAGCAGGCAAGGGTGAGGGGGCAGGGAGCAGGGGGAAAGAGGTAATGTTATTCTCCCCAATTCCCAATTCCCCATTCCCAATTCCCAATTCCCAATTCTCCATTCCCAATTCCCAATTTGCACTTTCACCACAATTTCACCTGTTTTTGAGATACAAGTTGATGCTGTTTGCGCCAAGCCTGGGGAGGTAAACCGTGATGCTGGCGAAATTGGCGGGAGAAATGAGACACATCCTGATAGCCTAATGCTTTCGCTATTTTCTCAACTGTCTGATTATCATTTTGGAGTAAAAAACGAGCGCCTGCCATCCGGCGTTTGACAATCCAGCAGTTTACAGTTTCTCCCGTCTGCCTTGCGACTCGATTAGTTAAGTAAGCAGGTGAGTAACCAACAGCAACAGCCACATCACATAAAGTAATTCCTTGATGATAATGGGCTTCGATAAAGTCGAAAACTTCTTTTAATTGGGGAACGCAGGGAAAAATCGACTTAGAAGAGACTGTGGCTTCATCAGAGATTTCTTCAGGTGCGATCGCAACTGTAGTATTATCTGCAAATACTGATTTTGGCGCTTTCTCAGATTTCATCGTACACCAGTTTTGCATAGTCGCTTGCTTTTGCAAGCGAGTAGCGATCGCTCTGAGCAATTCGTCTAGTGTAGAGGGCTTGGTAAGATAGTCATCTGCTCCCGATTCCATAGCTTTGCGAACATCTGCTTTGCTACTACTCCCAGTCAGAAAAATAAAGGGAATAATTGCTGTCACAGGATCTTGGCGTAGCGTATTTAAAACACTATAACCATCCATATCGGGCATCGTAATATCGCAAATCACTAAGTCGGGAATATACTCTTGTGCTTGTTGGATACCAGCCTGACCGTTTTCAGCACCGATTGTATCAAAACCTTTAGCCTTAAGACCTTTTAAATAAAGATCGCGGGTAATATTATCATCTTCAATGACGAGAATTTTATTTGACGATTCGTACACCATTTTTCATCCCCATAACTTTTTGCAGAAGCTGTTACTATTACGTTGTGGCGGAAGTCTACCTATCTTTAATCTGATTTAGCCGGATTATGTCGTGTTGTAGCAAACTTTTTGTGAGTATGTAGATAGGCATGAGCTTAATTACTTCGCTCCAAGAGTTGTGATTGTTAAGTCGTTAATTCATAACTATTCATAACTCGGAACTAGCAAATTCTGATTTGATTAATGGCAACATCACAGTAAATGTACTGCCAATGTCAACTTGACTTTCTACAGAAACTTGACCGTGATGTAAGTCTACAAGGGTTTTAAGAATTGACAGTCCTAATCCAGTACCAGGTATATGATCGATATTGCTACCACGGTAAAATGGCTCAAATATTCGCTGTTGATCTTGTGCTGAAATACCGATACCCCTATCTTTGATTTGGAAAATTACTTGTTCATTTTCGCAATAAAGTTCTAAGTCGACTGTCATGCCGGAGTGAGAATACTTTATTGCATTATCAAGCAAATTATTCAAGATCGGCTCTAACAGTTTTTTATCTATGCAGGCTGTTACAGAATTTTCTTTACTCACAAAGTTAATGGGAATTTGCTGAATACTCATCTGCATCTGTGCAACTAAATCATTACAGAAATCAACTAATTCAAGTGGCTTTGGTTCGTAATTTATTTTTGCTGATTCTGCCTTAGAGAAGAACAAAATGTCATCCAACATTTGACTAAGTTGTTCGGTAGCTTTTTGAATGTGATCTAATAGTGGTTGGATTTTCTTCTGTGTCTGTTTGTCTACTTCTTCCTTTAGTAAACTATTAGAAAATGAAACAATATTCAGTGGAGTTCGGAATTGATGGCAAACCATCGAAAGAAAACGCGCTCTCAGTTCGCTAAGTTGTTTTGCTTGCTCTAAAGCTTGGTTAAGACCTAATTCTGAATATTTGTAATCTGTAATATCAATGCCTGCAATCATTTCTACTGGTTTTCCACCGAAATCTAGCACTCCATCCAGCATTACAACCGCACAAGCTAGCCAGCGTTCTGTACCGCTTTTTGTCAGAATATTCATTTCCTGATATTCAAACTTAGCTGGTTCTCCCTGCTTACGTACCTGTCTACGTTTTTTGCTCTTAATTAGTCGGCGAATATCAAAACCTGTCAACAGTTCCTCTTTTGTGTAGCCAGTTAGTTGTTCTACTGCTGGGTTTATATAGCAAAGCCGCGTGCCTTGAATCAAAAAAGTGCTAGTGTCTGTCCTTTCTGCTAAAGTCCGAAATCTAACTGCATTTAGCCGCAATGCTTCTTCAGTCTGTTTCGATTCAGTAATGTCCCAAATACTCCACACTCTTCCAATAATTTTACCCTCCAACCACTGAGGCTTAGAGTAGTGTGCAAAAACTCTCCCATCATTCAATTCCAGAATATCGTAACTCTCGAAATCCGATTGGCTAGACACTTCCCAAATCAACCGATTAAAGGCTTGTGGATCTTTAAGTTGCTTCTCAAAAAAGGCTTTGCATCGAGGACATTTCTTAGATAATATTAGGGACTCTGGGATCTGCCACATATCCACAAATTTCTGATTCAAGCTCAGAATATCTCCCTCAAAATTAACTGCTACAATCCCAATGGCAGTAGATTCAAGAGTAGAGCGAAGTAAAGAAAGAGATGCTTTTAGTTCTACTTCTTTTGATTTTAGTTGAGAAAATTCTTGTTGTAAATTGTCTTTTGCTTCCTTTAATTCATCAGTCCACTTTTGCACGCTCAATTCTACTATTTCATCACTTCTTTCCCGCGCAAAAGCACAGCCAAATTCTATATCTTGTTGTTTTACATAGTTAATAGATATTTCTACCAGAAAGATCCGGCCTCCTTTTGCCCGGTAGCGAGATTTAAAGGTAACAGAACCCTGGGAGCTAATATTTGACCAATCGTGTAGAGAAAAATCTACATCTATATCATGCAACCTCATAGTAAGTAATTCCTTACGGGAATACTCAGTCATGCGGCAAGTGGCATCGTTGACGTAGAGAAACTGGGCATTTTCTCCTAAACAAAAAGCAGCATCTGTAGCTTGATTTATTAAGAAGTGAGCAAACTTCATCTCTACTTCTGCCTGTGGTAGGCGAGCGTTTGATCTAGCTAATCTATAATCGCCAGAATTCATATCCCTACTTGCTCCTGGTAATTAATCAGCACCATAGCCATTAATAAGTTGATAATCATAACTGGCCAAAATTTTTTGTGCGTTGTTAGGCAGTTAAAAAATAAAATTAATAAGTAGATTAAAAAATTTCACCGCCGACGTTAACAAAACTTATCATACCAACAAAAAGCGAATAATTTAACTAAAATTTCCTAAAAAATCTAAATATTTAATGAGAAATTTATTATTGACTCAAACAGTTTTCTCTGATTGCAAAAAGTAGACAAATCAAATTAAGATTAGTCGATATACCTTACTAGACAAGAGTTCAAAACTCTCAATCTATAAGTAAAAAAGATATTTAAATTTAAATAGTAGACCTTGGTGGAAATTTAGCTACCTTCAACAACCGAATTCTGTCTTCGTCCCTTGTTTTCATTAAAATAGTATCCCTGCACCGGAGCAAAAGAATTGCTCACCAGCCCAAAATTGTTGGGTTTGTTTCAACTGGCAAAAGGTTAAAGGAGAAAAATTTTTATCCTTTATCTTTCCCCTCGCCAAAGTCCTTGGCGAACTACTCGTGTAGAGCCGTCT
The DNA here is from genome assembly GCF_034931145.1 of Nostoc sp. UHCC 0252. Lineage (NCBI taxonomy): Bacteria > Bacillati > Cyanobacteriota > Cyanophyceae > Nostocales > Nostocaceae > Nostoc > Nostoc sp. UHCC 0252. The sequence goes on from NZ_JAYGHE010000017.1 coordinate 38,578, forward strand.
GATTATCAACATAAATGAATTTACTGGGCTTGGCTTGGTTTAGATGTGCAAATTTGTCTTCGTGTATTCATTTTCTTAATTTATCTTAACTTACTCTTTCAGGGATTTAACTATAGAAGAATATGCTTAGTCATCCGCCGTAGGAAATACATCTGCATCACAAAAATGCAGGGACAAAAAGTATGTTTTTATACTAGTTTTTCTGAAAAGGCACTTTTTCCGTCGTCAAAAGTGCAATTTTGCTAAAAAAATACGTATTCTTTCGAGTATATTATTGTTTTTATTTTTTCATTAAGTGACATTTTTCCTGAAAAGCTACGTAAGTGTTGATAAACCATGTGTCATAAAAAATGGATTTTATCAAGGGTATTAACGAAGAAATTCGCCCACCATGAGCGGGGCTTGTACCAAAATTTTCTTAGTTTCTATACTGTTTATCAAGCAGATGAGTCGCTAAGGAACATCGAGCATAGCTGCCAATTTCAGCCCAAACCCTTTTAAAACCTCGTTTATAGCCTCTGCCTGGAAATGCTTATTATTGGGCTGCGATCGCAAATTTTGAGATGGAGTCTTACATTAGTCATTCTCAGCCAAAGATTTTTGGCGAGACATAATGCTACAAATATGTTGGCAAGGATACAGGATTGCTGTGCTTCTACGAGAAACCTATCTCTATAAGGGTTTGTGTAAAATAGTATCGATCCTTAATCCATAATGGTTTTTCTCAAAAATTACGTTCTCAGCGCTTAGTCATCTACCAAAGGATATATAAAAACTTAAGAAATTATGTCTTTATCGTTACAAATAATTGACTCAATAAGTTTTTAGTGGCAGTATAAAGGCCACTAATTTTTTGTAGTTTGACTCATGCTACAAAGCGAGTTCAAGAGTTGGTACAGATGTCAGCCAGTCACTCATTAAGGAACCGCTTAGGAAAAGCAAAAGAATTGACATTTTTATCAAAAGATTTTCTATTGTAAATTGGGTCATCTGTCTAAAGTGCGATCGCAGAATTTCAATTTTTCAAACTGACTAAGTTGAAAATGTCAAAATCACCATCAAAACGAAAGAATTGACACTTTCATCAAAAGATTTTTCATTGCAGATATGCTTTTTTCATAGTAAACATCACTGTTTCTGAACCTCTTCAGGCAGTTAAATAAGTAGGTCGGCGTTATTAAACTTAACTAAATGAAGTTTTGTAAAATTTATGAGAAGCAGTTGAGTTAAGGATTAGTTGCTCTTTTGCATACTTTTAAATGATTTAGTTTTTCCTTACCAACCTACTTCAGCACTGTAATTATCACAGCTAGAGCGAAAAATTTGACACCTCCATCAAAGGATTGTCGATTGCACAAAAGTTATCATCCCCTCTATTCTGGTTTCTAGAAGCACAGCCTTACTTGCTGTATGCTTTGCAAAATATTTTTTGGTAGTGCGTTCACAACCATCAATCAGTAGCAATCAACCGTTTCTACTATCGAGCAAACTCGGTTATACCTGTCACAAACAACAGAGTTGTTCGTATTAAATATTGCTAGCGCTGTGATTGTAAACTAAAAAGCCTTTGTGTAACTTTATGTAATTGCGTGAAACCAATGAGTCAAAACTATACTGGTTCAAACTCTCCTCTCATCACCACAGAGCCATACAAAGAACTATATGTAGAGCCTTCTCATCAGGTTGATGAATCGGAGAACGGGGGAATTCAGCCTTTTTTAAATGACCAAACGCCTCCGAAGCTTTCAGTTGCCGATGCGATCGCTCAGATGTTGGAAAATTTGGGAGTAAACTACGCTTTTGGTGTTGCTGGTGGTGCAATGGCCAGCCTCTGGGGTTCGCTATCCAATAGCAGCATAGAAGTGTTGAACTTCCGCCATGAAGCAGGAGCGGCCTTTGCAGCCACCGAAGCCTACTTTGCCAATAATCGCCCCACTGTAGTTTTCACCACAGCCGGGCCGGGGATCACCAACGCGCTGACCGGCTTATTTGCGGCTCGTGGTGAAGGTGCAAAGGTAATTTTGCTATCGGCTTGCACCTCAGCACCGCAGCGTGGACGCTGGGCAATTCAAGAAACCAGCACTTATACATTGCCCAGTGGGGGAATTTTTACCCCAGGAGCCTTATTCAACTATGCAATCACCATTGAATCTGCGGCTCAACTACCGCAGATTTTCCGCAAACTGGCGATGGCTATGGCACAACCAGGCGGATTTGTCGCTCATTTGAGCATTCCCACCGCAGTGCAGACAAGTTTAGTTGAGGATGTAGCCTTACCCCAACTAGATGTTACTCAATTTCCGATGACTCCTCCCAAAGAAGCGATCGCTAAATCTCTAGAGTTATTATCATCTGGCCCCTTTGCCATCTGGGTTGGTTTCGGTGCGCGTGATGCAGCAGAAGAAATCCTCGAACTCGCTGAAAAAACGGGAGCAGCCGTTATGTGTTCCCCCCGTGGCAAAGGTATCTTCCCTGAAGATCATCCTCAATTTGTGGGTGTTACAGGTTTAGGTGGTCATGCTTCCGTCTTAACTTATATGGAAGAACAACCTCCACTACACACACTTGTATTAGGAACCCGCCTTGGTGAACCGACTTCCTTTTGGAGTTCGGCGCTAGTTCCAAAAGGAGGTTTTATCCATGTAGATATTGACCCAGAAGTGCCAGGTGTAGCCTATCCCCATGTTGAAACTTTAGGGGTTCGCTCTGATATCAAAGCTTTTGTGGAAGAGTTATTGGAGCAATTACCAGATGCTCCTCATTCCACAACTTTGTCATTACCTCGTCCAGAACGTAAAGCAATTGAACCTGCATCAGAAGTAGATTATCCAGTGCGGCCAGAAGTATTGATGGCAGCAATTCAAAAGATAATTGTTGAAGGTAGCGATGCAATAGTAATGGCGGAGTGTGGTAACTCATTTACTTGGTCAACGCATCTACTCCAATTTACCGAAACCAATCGTTATCGAGTCAGCACCGGAGTCGGCGCAATGGGTCACGCTGTTACTGGAATACTGGGTGCAGCGCTGGCAAGCAATAGCAAGGCTGTAGGCATTGTTGGCGATGGGGCAATGCTGATGAATAACGAAATCAGCACAGCCGTGAAATACAAAATTCCAGCGATTTGGATTGTCCTCAACGATGCACGTTACAACATGTGCCATCAAGGGATGAAAATCTTGGGATTAAAAGGCGCAGATGCCACACTTCCACCGACAAACTTCGCCATGATTGCGCGGGGGATGGGAGCAGAAGCCCTCGTGGTTGTTAGAGAGTCGGATATTGAAGCGGCATTAGAACAAGCGATCGCATCATCTGTTCCTTTTCTGATTGATGTCGTGATTGATGCCGATCGCCCAGCACCATCTGGTGGACGTAACAAGAGTTTAGCCGCACAAGGAGTTAAATCAAGCCCGGCGAAAAATGGAACCAAGCAAGTTTCCTTCCCAATGGTTTGATTTTAAAAGCTGGCAATTTCATTCAATTGCTATAGACACTAAAACCCCAATCAAACAGACTTTTTAAGATATGTCTGATTGGTACATTCGCAGTCTTAGTCTACTCACCAAAGGATAAGGATAAAGTACGAGTTTAAAAGCAAGAAAAACTTTTTTCCAGCTAACAACAATATTACATAACTGGAACTTTAAACTTTTGGTTTTTGAACCTTACTTTATTCTTGCTTCATCCTATCTTAATATTCGAGATTGCCTTTTTGTCTATATCTTTACATTTCGTAATTCTTATTACTTTGAGGTCAAGATGCTGCTATTTGAAACTGTTAGAGAAATGGGGCACGAACAAGTCCTGTTTTGTCATGGTAAAAACCCTGAAATTAAGGCAATTATTGCCATCCATGACACAACCTTGGGCCCAGCGATGGGAGCTACAAGACTCATGCCTTATGTCAACGAAGAAGCTGCTTTAAAAGATGCACTTCGTCTTAGTCGGGGGATGACATACAAAGCTGCCTGTGCAAACATTCCGGCTGGTGGGGGAAAAGCAGTTATTATTGCTAATCCTGAAAATAAAACAGATGAACTGTTGAGAGCTTACGGACGTTTTGTTAACAGCCTCAATGGACGTTTTATTACCGGACAAGATGTCAATATTACCCCTGATAATGTCCGAACAATCGCTCAAGAAACTAAACACGTTGTTGGAGTATCAGAAAAATCTGGTGGCCCTGCTCCCATAACATCGTTAGGAGTTTTTCTGGGGATCAAAGCTGCTGTAGAGTCTCGTTGGCAGAGTAAAAGACTTGATGGGATGAAAGTTGCAGTTCAAGGCTTGGGAAATGTTGGTAAAAATCTTTGTCGTCACTTACACGAGCATGATGTCAAGCTTTTTGTGAGCGATGTAGACCCAGCCAAAACGGAAGAAGTAAAACGGCTTTTTGGTGCAACGATTGTAGAACCAAGCGAAATTTACAGTCTTGATGTAGATATCTTTTCTCCTTGCGCTTTAGGAGGAATTCTTAACAGCCATACAATTCCTTTTCTGCAAGCTAAGATTATTGCCGGTGCAGCTAATAATCAATTAGAGAATGAGCAATTACATGGTCAAATGCTTACCAAAAAAGGGATTCTCTACAGCCCTGACTACGTAATTAATGCTGGAGGACTAATCAACGTTTACAACGAAATGATTGGTTATGACGAAGAAAAAGCCTTCAAGCAAGTGCATAACATTTATGACACCCTGTTAGCAATTTTTGAGATTGCGAAAGAGCAGGGAGTTACCACCAACGATGCTGCTAAACGGTTAGCAGAAGACCGCATCAACAATAGTAAACGCAGCAAGTCTAAAGCGATCGCAGCTTAATTTTTATTATCTTCAGGAGTGATAAGTGGAAAAAAATACTTTTGCAACATCAGCTTACATTGCAACTTCACCAGAGAACGCCTTTAACTACCTGTGTAGTTTAAAGAACTTGGATGAATGGACACTTTATAGCCGGATGAAAGAGCAAGTTGACGAAGATACTTGGCTTGGAACTGCATCCGGTTATCACAAAAATCTCTATTATCACGTTAAAAAACTAGAAAATCCGCTTTTCTACGGCATTGAATGGCACTGCGGATTAGAGTATCAAAAATATTTTCAAGTTTACCCTGTTTTGTTATTTCCTACCGATTACATCGAGCCGGGAACAGATGAAAAAGGTGTCTACTTTCATTGGCTGAGTTTTGTCGACCCCAAACGGCAGACTCAGATGATTATGCAGGGAATTCATACAGTTCATACTTCTGAATGCCGTTCTCTCAAAGGTAATTTGGAACGCAAAGCTGGTCTGACTTCAGCAGCTAAAGGTCGCCACTTTATCGATACTGACACCATCTATGTTGATGCCCCAATCGAAATCGGTATTGAATACTTAAAAGACTTAAAAAATGTAGATGAGTGGGCGCATTTGCTTCGTCCAGATGGTGATATTACTTCTGAATCAGGTGAATTTAAAGATGAATATGACCAAAAGGTAAAAGTTTCTGTACGAGTTCATAGCCTGAGTAAATACTACTTACTTGAACAAGAACACTTTTATCCAGACTACGAATATTATCAGCGTTCTGTAGCGTTACTCATTCCAACCGCATACTCTTTCGCTGACCCCGAAGCTTCTGGTTTCATCCTGCATCGGATCACATTTTGGAGAACAGATGGAACTGTTAGCCACGGCAAACTTCAAATTGAAGATTTTGGCGCTGAGAGCATGAACATCAAACGTTTACTCGAAGCTAAAGCTGGCAACCTCAAATCATTCGATCGCGGAATGAGCTATCTGCCAAAAATTAAAGAGGATCTAGTCACTAGTCATTAGTCATTGGTCATTGTTCAAATAACAAATGACGAATGACAAATGACCACGAACAAAATATGAAACTGAAGCCACTTACTATTACTATCCTCACTTTTTGCGTTGCCGCTTTTTCTGGAATGAAAGCTGCCTCAGCTGCATCATTTTCAGTAATCGCCGACGGTCTATATAATGCCGGCGGACTGAGTTTTAGCCCTGATGGTAGTCTCTATGTTACAGAGGCGGGAATAGGGGGAAGTGGGGCTTGTGTTCCACCAGCAAGTGGTCAAGGCGATTCCTTATGCTATGGCACTAGTGGGGCAGTTACCAAAATTGAGAACGGTAAAACCGAACGCATACTTACAGGACTTCCTTCCTTAGCATTACCAGATGGCACTGGAGCCGCAGGCCCTCGTGATATCAAATTTGATACTAAAGGTAAACCTTATGTTCTGATTGGGTATGGAGCCGATCCTACCTTTCGCGATCGCAATTTAGGTGACACTGACCTCGGTAAAATCATCGCTGCCGACTTTAATACCAACTCCTGGACGAGTGTTGGCGATTTAGCTAACTATGAACTCGCCAACAATCCCGATGGTGGTGATGTCGGTAGTAATCCCTTGGGTTTTGCAATAGACGGCGATAAGTTAGTTGCAGTTGATGCAGGCGCAAATAACTTACTCAGTGTTAACACTGATGGTAGTAATTTGCAGTCCATAGTTGCGTTTCCCCAAGACATCTTGACTAATCCCGTCTTCCCACCCTCCGGTACACCATCCAATGAACCAGCACAAGTACCATCTCAAGGTGAAGAAGTGCGATCGCCGCAGTTTGCAACCCAAGCAGTACCCTCAAGTGTGGCTAAAGGCCCTGACGGCGCTTATTATGTCAGCCAATTTACTGGTTTTCCCTTCCCTGAAGGTGGGGCAAAAATCTATCGAGTCGGTACTGATGGAACATCAACAGTTTTCGCCGATGGTTTTACCCAACTTACAGATTTGGAATTTGATACTGAGGGTAATTTATATGCTTTGCAGTACGCCAATCAGTCAGCCTGGAAGGGTGATTTTGATGGTTCTGTGATCAAAATGGCTGCTGATGGGACACGCACAACTCTGCTGAGTGGCAATGGATTAGAGTCACCTAGCGCCCTGACTATTGGTGCCGATGGTGCAGTATACGTCACCAACCGAGGCGATCGCCCCGGATTTGGACAAGTGATCAGAATTGAGGATACCAAATCTATTCCTGAACCTGATTCTACTTTCGGCGTATTAGCGATCGCGGCCTTGGGCGTTGGTTGGTTGCACAAAAAGAGAGCTACTAAACCTCCCATTAATGGAGCCGTGGCGCTCAAGTAAAGAGTTTCAAACCAATCCTGCGTTCTTCAAAAACTGGGATTCGTTGTCTTTAAAACCATAAAAGTTTCCACTTATTTAATTCTCAATCTCCAAAGGTATGAAACTCAAATCATTTGCTCTGACATCTATAACATTTTGTTTTGCTGCTATTTGTGGAACACCATCTGTACAAGCTGCAACACTAACGACAATTGTTGATGGAGTCAGTAATGCACGGGCTGTTAGCTTTGGCCCCGACGGTACTCTTTACGTAGCCGAGCCAGGTATCGGAGGGGACGGAAATTGCCAACCATCTCCGAGTACCCTGTTTCAACCTATCTGTGCTGGTAATAGTGGATCACTAGTCAAAGTTGCATCAGATGGCACCACACAGCGTCTCTTCAATAACTTTGAATCTATAGCAGAGCAACCCAGTGGCAACCAAGGCGCTGGTATTCAAGATATACAATTCGACTCTCAGGGGAATGCTTATCTTCTGACTGGGTTTGCTGGTTATCCAGGAAATCGTGATCTAGAATCACTTAACCTTGGTGCTACCTTCCCGATCCCAGACCAACAACTTGCTACTTTCCCGCCATCCACACCGGATAAAGTACTGAATACCCCGCATTTAGCACAACTTTTCAAAGCTGACTTGAACACTGGAGAACTGGAAAGTATTTTCGACTTCGGCAAGTATGAAATTACTAATAACCCAGACGGTGGGGATGTAGTTACCAACCCCTTTGATTTGACCGTTAGTGGCGATACTGCTTATGTCATTGATGGTGGCGGAAACGCCGCTTACAAAATCAAACTTGATGGAAGTGAGTCTGAGGCGATCGCAATTCCCAAGAAAGTCCTTAGTGCTTCAACATTGCCACCTTTACCACCAGGACAAGAACTGCCTCCAGGGTTAATAGAAATACTTCCAGGAGGAAACATCGCAATTCAATCAGTACCTACAGGTGGCACAATTGGCCCCGATGGAGCCTTGTACGTTGCTGAATATTCAGGTTTTCCATATCCAGAAAATGAATCGCGGATCTTCCGCATCGGCGAGGATGGGAACCCAGAGGTTTTTCTGGATGGGTTTACACAAATCACAGATTTAACCTTTGATGATCAAGGCAACTTGCTGGTGTTACAGTTCGGCGACGAGTCTCAGTTGCAGGGTGACTTGCGGTTCCTTCCCGGTTCTCTAATCAAAGTTGCTCCAGATTTAACTCGTACAACCTTGGTTGCTGCGGGTGAAGGGCTGGAATCGTCTGCTGGAATCGATATTGGCCCTGACGGGCAAATATACATCACCAAGCGCGGTGTTGGCCCAGAACTAGGATCGGTTGTTCGGGTAGATGGTATCGTTACAGAAAAAGTCCCCGAACCTACTTCGGTACTTAGCTTATTAGCACTTGCTAGTGTAGGCGCAACTGGTGCGATCGCCAAGCGTAAACGCCAACACAAGTTGGGTGAATTGCTACCCAAAGCAGAGATAGTCTAATTCCTCATTACCTGATGTCAGGTAATGCTTAGAGAATAGGCTGCTGCCTCACACAGAAAGTTGCATTTCAAACAGGAGGCAGCAGCCCAAATATTAGGGTTCCCGAACTAGGACTGGGAACGAATATTAGTCTAGGAAAGAGTATACACTCATACAACCAGGACTTCAAACTCATGGGATTAGTCAAAAATTTCTCAATCGGCATTCTCGGTACTGGATTGATGGTGCTGGCAACAGCAGCCCAAGCCAAGGCTTTAACATTAACTTACGACAGAAGTATCGGTAGTCCTGGCTTCGGCCCTGGAGAACTGTTTGTTCCCCAAGGGATAGCAGTGGATAGCCAAGGAAATACCCTCATAGCTAACGGACGCGGTATTAACCCGGCGGATGGTAGTCCTAACTTCGACCTTGGCAACAAAATTGAAATATTTAATCCTAGCGGTCAGTATATCGGAGCAATTGGCTCCGGCGGCACAGGGCCCGGGCAGTTTGACGAGCCAACAACTGTAGACTTTAATCCCGTAACAGGGGATCTGTATTCAGGTGATGTTTACAACAACCGCATCAATCAATTCGATTCTCAGGGTAACTTTATTAGATCCTTTGCAAACGGAGATTTTACCCCTCGCGTAAATGATCGGATTTTCTTTGGGCCATCTGGTTTGACATTTGACGAAACTGGCAACGTTTACGTAGGTGATTTTAACGGCGAAAGAATCCTTAAATTTACACCAGACGGACAGCCAATTGGTGTCATTGGTGGCACTCTGGGCACTGCACCTGGGGAATTCCAAGGTGTAGCAGGTGTGAGAATTTCCCCAGTTAGTGGAAATATCTTTGTAGCTGACCAGTATAACAACCGCGTTCAAGTACTTGATCCAACTGGTAATCCTCTGTTGGCATTTGGTTCAGCAGGTAGCGAACCTGGACAGTTTCTTCAGCCAATTGGCATCGAAGTAGACGAATTTGAGAATATTTATGTAGCTGATTCTATTAACAGCCGCGTCCAGGTATTTGATAAAAACGGTAACTTCTTGACTTCCTTCGGTCAACCAGCCCTAGATGCATCAGGTAATCCTGTACCACCTCCAGCATTAACTGGCCCTCCTTTTGGCGATCCCCTCGACCTCACTCCCGGCAGATTTAACTGGACGGGTGGCACAACCCTCAAAGATGGCAAGCTTTATGTGGGCGATTTCTTCCAAGGTCGTGTCCAAGTGTTAAACATAGAAGACAGACAGCAAGTACCAGAGCCTGGTTCAACATTGGGTCTAGCATTGCTCGGACTTGGGGCTGCTACCATCACATTGCGGAAACGTAGGCAACAAAAGCCAGTTTTCAGCTTAGAGAAGTAACTCCAAAAACATTGCTAATTACTAATTCGTAGTTTCGTAAGGTGCGTTATGCCCTTGGCTAACGCACCATCTCCATAATTTCCATGCATTACGCTTTGCGGTAACACACCCTACTCGCTAATTGTAATTACGAATTACGAATTACGAATTACAAAATCAAGGTGCTTCCAGGACATTAACAGCTCATGCACATTCTGATTTATTCATACAACTATCATCCAGAACCAATTGGTATTGCACCTTTGATGACTGAACTAGCAGAAGGGCTGGTGAAGCGAGGACATCAAGTGCGGGTAATTACGGGTATGCCTAACTATCCTCAGCGTCAGATTTACGACGGGTATCGAGGTAAGTTATATGTTACCGAACAGAAAAACGGTGTCAAAATTCAGCGTAGTTACCTGCGAATTAAGTCTAAACCTAACCTCATAGACCGATTACTGCTAGAGTTGAGCTTTGTTTTTACAAGTTTGCCACAAGCACTTAAGGGTAAGCGACCTGATGTAATTCTCTTAACAGTACCGCCGTTACTTGTTTGTTTACCTGCAACTTTCATAGGTTGGCTATATAACTGCCCGGTAGTGTTGAATGTGCAAGATATCCTTCCAGAAGCTGGTGTGCGTGTTGGGCTAATTAAGAATAAGTTGATGATTAAAGGTTTGGAAGCTTTAGAAAAATTTGCTTACCGAACTGCACATACCATTAGCGTAATAGCCGATGGCTTTGTAGATAATCTTATAAATAAAGGTGTACCTGCTAATAAAATTGCCTGCATTCCCAATTGGGTAAATCTAAATTTTATCCGCCCTTTGCCGAGGGAAAATAACTCTTGGAGAGCTACCCATAAACTTGATGATAAATTTGTAGTGCTTTATTCAGGTAATATTGCTCTCACACAGGGTTTGGAAACAGTAATAGAAGCAGCAGCCCGGTTGTGTCATCTAAAAGAAATTGTCTTTGTCATAGCCGGTGAATCTCAAGCCCTCGAAAGATTGCAAAAACATTGTCTTGCTTGTGGTGCAGATAACGTTTTACTTTTACCGTTGGAAGTGCGAGAAAAACTACCACAAATGTTAGCAGCCGCAGATGTGGGGTTGATTGTACAAAAACGGAATGTAATTTCCTTCAATATGCCTTCTAAAATACCACTGTTGTTAGCTAGTGGTCGCCCAATTGTGGGTTCAGTGCCGGCTGTTGGGACTGCTGCCAAAGCCATCAGAAAAAGTGGCGGCGGTGTTATCGTTGAGCCAGAATCGGCAGATGCTTTGGCTGCGGCGGTGCAGAATTTATATCATCAACCAGAATTAGCAGCGCAATTAGGACGTAAGGGAAGAAAGTTTGCGGTAGAGAACTATTCCTTTGAGCAAGCGCTAGATCGATATGAAGAGTTATTTTCTGATGCGATCGCTAAAAAAGCAACAAACTTGGATATCTTACCAGAAATGAGTTCTAAAGAATCACTTGTTGATATTTGAAAATTGGGGACGAGAAAAATGCCTCTGAAATCCTCTTATTCAGATCAGCTTAAAAAAACTGACCAGAGCTTGATCGCCTTACTTAGCGATCGCATATCATTATTAGCAGCATCAGAACAGCCTTCTTTAGATGAACAATTGGCTGATGTCGCTCCCCTACTGGCTCAAGCTGGTATTCCTGAGTCTGTTTGGGCGGATGTAGTAAAGAGTTGCCATGCCAGTATCCCTAAATCTGCCACAAATCATGTTATTCCCCGACAAGTTACCATCATCGGTGGACATGGCAGGATGGGAAGATTATTTAAAGAGCAGCTTTCAGTAGTAGGCCACAATGTTAGTGTTCTCGAAAATGATGATTGGGAATACGCAGATAAACTATTAAGTCAGGCAGAATTAGTATTAGTAAGCGTTCCTATTGAATATACGGTTGATGTTATCAAGCGGGCAGCACAATATCTTGCCCCGACTACAGCTTTGTGTGACATAACAAGTATTAAAACACAGCCTACTCAAGCAATGCTAGAACACCATTGTGGCCCCGTTATGGGTTTACATCCAATGTTTGGGCCAAATATCAAATCGTTTTTGGGGCAAAAAGTGGTAGTATGTCCCGGCCGAAACGATGATTCATTTCAATGGTTGTTAGATTTTCTCGAAAGTAAAGGTGGTGAGTTAATTGTTTGCACACCTGAAGAACACGATCAAATGATGGTGATTATTCAAGCCACGCAGCATTTTTGTAGATTTAGTCTGGGGGTTTTCTTAGCACAAACAAGGGTGGAAATAGAGCAGAGTTTAACAATGTCAACTCCTAATTATCGTCAAGAAATTGATATTGTGAAGCGTTTGTTTTCTCAAAATCCTAATTTATGTGTTGATATTATGCTAGCTACTGAAGAAAGATGTAATGCTATTAGTTTTTTAGCTAATACTTACAGCCGTTTGGCGAGGCTGGTGGCTAGAAAGGATAGAGAGGCATTAATTAAGGAGTTTGAAAATACTCAAAGTTTTTTTGAAGAAAAAATAAGCACTTTTTTACAGCCTTTACACACAACGGCTCTCCAAGGAGATTTTAAGCCACAGAATATTAGCATTTGAATAACAATTTTTTATGAGGAACGAACCGCAAAGGGCGCAAAGAACGCGTTCACGCAGCGTCTCGTAGAGAAGGAAGAAAGAGAGGCAATAAAGTTTAGTGCAGCCTCATCAACAAATGGATGAATAAAGAAAACTATGCTGATAGATATCTTTCATGATCCGGTTTGCCCTTGGTGCAGAATTGGGAAAAAACATCTGTTTGATGCACTGGCACAATGGCAAGAACAAGAAGTACATATTCGATGGCATCCCTTTCTTCTGGATAATACTATTCCTGCTGAAGGGTACGAATTTCGCAGCTTTATGCAAGATAGAAAGGGCATTAAAGCGTCAGAACTGCAACATCTGTTTGATTATACACAACGTGCAGGTGAGGCGGCTGGAGTTAAGCTAGATTTTAACAAAATTCCTTTGGCTGTGAATACTAAGCTTGCTCACCAACTGATTGCAGTAGCACCAGCAAACATAAAAAATGATGTCGTTGAAGCTATTTATAGAGCTTACTTTCAAGAAGGTTTGAACATCGGGGATATTAACGTTATTGTTGCAATCGGTACAGCACATCAGATGAATAGTACCGAATTAAAGTTACAATTAAATGATTGCAATGTAGTTGATTTAGTTATTGCTGAATCAGCATTCGCTCGGTTAAATGGCATTAACAGCGTGCCGTTTTACATCATGAATAATCAAGTCAAGGTAAATGGTTCTCACTCGGTAGAGGTTTTCCTAGAAGCTTTGAATAGTGCTGTACTTTTAGATATACCTGCAAAAATATGATTGTTGACATCAAGCAAAAAAGCAAATTAATTCATCAACGTGTTTCGGTTACTTTTAACTACGAGGTTTATTTCACCCAAAATTTATTTGAGCTGAAAAACCCCACACTAGCGCAAGTGGTTACGGCAGATGAGGAGACACCGAAGAAAATAGTTGCGGTGGTAGATGCAGGAATATTAAAGTATCAACCGGAATTGGTAAAGCAATTAGTTGCGTATACCAAGTTTTATGGAGAAGTACTAGCGATCGCAGCCGAACCGATGATAATTTCAGGAGGAGAAGCTGCCAAAAACGATCCCACTCTAGTAGAGCAAATCCAGCAACTGATTGAAACAGCCGGATTATGTCGCCATTCTTATGTGTTAGCGATCGGGGGCGGGGCGATATTAGATTTGGTAGGATATGCTGCTGCAACTGCTCACCGGGGAATTCGCCTGATTCGGGTTCCGACAACGGTGTTAGCGCAAAATGATTCTGGGGTTGGAGTCAAAAACGGCATCAACGCCTTTGGTAAAAAGAATTTTCTCGGCACATTTGCGCCACCTTATGCAGTTATAAATGACTCTGCGTTCTTGACAACCCTAGACGATCGCGATTGGCGTTCCGGGATTGCAGAAGCCGTGAAAGTGGCACTGATTAAGGATGCTAACTTTTTCGATTTTATCCACTCTCACAGCAAAGCCCTGGGGCGGCGAGACATGGATGCCATGCAAGAAGTTATCTATCGTTGCGCCCAGTTGCATTTAGAGCATATTGCCAATAGCGGCGATCCTTTTGAAATGGGTTCGTCTCGTCCCTTGGATTTTGGACATTGGGCGGCTCATAAACTGGAGCATTTGACAAATTATCGCTTGCGTCATGGCGAAGCCGTTGCGATCGGTATTGCTTTGGATAGCACCTATTCTTATTTAGCAGGATTGCTTGATTGCTCAGAATGGCAACGGATATTAAATACTTTATCAGCGTTGGGTTTCACGTTGTATGTGCCAGAACTAGCTCATAAGTTATCACAACTAGAACATCCTGATTGTTTGTTTCATGGTTTAACTGAGTTCCGCGAACACTTGGGTGGAGAATTGACTTTAACATTACTAAAAAGTATTGGCAAAGCAATTGAAGTTCATGAGGTGAATTTGTTGTTATATAGGCAAGCAATATCACTGTTGCGGGAATTTTAGAATTGTAGGACTAATATTCCTCTTTACTCTGTGCCCTCTGCGCCTCCGTGGTTCAATAAACTTTTAAACCGCAGAGGCACAGAGAACGCTGAGAAATAACAAGAGATTTTACAAGGTATATTGAAGGGTTAGATTAGACTTTAAAATAAAATAATCTCCTACTTTTGAGAGAGGCGAATAATTCAAATATCACTATCAGTAAAAGTAATAAAAAATTAGTATAAAAAGCGAATAAATTGACATTTAATCGAAAAATTATTCAATGTACTATCTGCTTGATATCTAGTAATCTTAAATAAGAAGCGAAAAGTTTTCAATTACCTTTTTCACAAATAATCCGCACATTTAAATAGGCTGGTTTAGATTGATATCAAATATCTAAGTTGTTATTTGTTTATAAACAACTACTACTTATTAATAGCTTTCGACCAATAATGACTCATAAATCTTACAAAAAAATTACCCATGATTTTTAATTCCCGTTCCTACAAAACCCTTGGTGGCATACTTGTTTCTCGCTCCATCACCGAAGTGAAGATGGACACCGCTCTCGAAGATATTCTGTTTCACTTAAATTCTCAGCGTGGCGGCTTGCTCAGAAGCAGCTACGAATATCCAGGCAGATATAAAAGATGGGCGATCGGATTTGTCAATCCACCATTGGAATTAAGTACACAAGAAAATGCTTTCAATTTGATAGCGTTGAATGAACGCGGCCAAGTACTTCTACCATTACTATTAGAGTGTTTATCTAATTCAAATCAACTTGAGAAAGTTACCCTAGACAATAACAATATTGTCGGTTTTGTGAAACCTTCCAAGAGGTTATTCACTGAAGAAGAACGCAGTAAGCAACCTTCAGCATTTACAGTTGTCCGCGAAATTCTCCATACCTTTTCTAGCCAAGAAGATGAGCATTTAGGATTGTATGGGGCTTTTGGTTATGACTTAGTTTTTCAGTTTGAACCAATTACCCAACGTCTGGAACGTCCTACAGATCAGCGCGATTTGGTGCTTTATCTTCCTGATGAATTGATAGTTGTTGATTACTATCAGCAAAGCGCATTCCGTTTACAATATGATTTTGAAACACCGCAGGGCAGTACGAAAAATCTGCCTCGAACAGGTGAGTCTGTTGATTATCGCGGAAAACATCTTACCCCTAATCAAACGGCTGACCATAAAGTAGGCGAGTATGGGAAAAAAGTTGAGTCTGCACTTGATTATTTCCGCCGAGGCGATTTATTTGAAGTTGTTCCTAGCCAAAACTTCTTTGAAGGCTATGAAGATGAACCCAGTAAACTGTTTGAGACTTTAAAGGATATAAATCCTAGTCCTTATGGGTTTATTTTTAATTTAGGTGGAGAATATCTGATTGGCGCATCTCCAGAAATGTTTGTGCGAGTTGAAGGGAAGCGGATAGAAACTTGTCCCATTAGTGGCACTATTAGCCGGGGATTAGATGCTCTCGACGATGCGGTGCAAATTCGTCATTTACTCAACTCGCACAAAGATGAAGCTGAGTTGACCATGTGTACTGATGTCGATCGCAATGACAAATCCCGAATCTGCGAACCTGGTTCAGTACAAGTCATTGGTCGTCGCCAAATTGAATTATACAGCCACCTGATTCATACAGTCGATCATGTTGAAGGGATACTGCGATCGCAATTTGATGCTTTAGATGCCTTTCTTTCGCACACTTGGGCGGTTACAGTCACCGGCGCACCTAAAAAAGCCGCAATAGATTTTATTGAACAGCACGAACGTAGCGCCCGACGTTGGTATGGTGGCGCAGTCGGTTATTTAAATTTCAATGGGAATTTAAATACTGGCTTAATTCTGCGGACAATCCGATTAAAAGACTGCATCGCCGAAGTGCGAGTTGGGGCTACTGTCCTTTATGACTCCATACCCCAAGCCGAAGAACAAGAAACAATCACCAAAGCTGCTGCTTTATTTGAAACGATTCGCCGTGTTAAGCAAAGCAGTCAGAAAATTGATAAATCCAGTTCTAAAAAATCAACTAAAATTCTCTCAAGTGCGGAAGCTGGCAAACGCATCTTACTAATAGATTATGAAGATTCTTTTGTTCATACCCTAGCCAATTACATTCGCCAAACTGGTGCAAGCGTCACCACATTACGTCATGGTTTCTCGGAATCGTTATTCGATACAGAACGCCCTGACTTAGTTGTTTTATCTCCCGGCCCTGGTAGACCAAGTGATTTTCGGGTTCCCCAGACTGTCGGTGCTATTCTTAATCGCAAAATTCCCATTTTCGGAGTTTGTCTAGGGCTGCAAGGCATCGTTGAAGCTTTTGATGGACAATTGGGAGTTCTCAACTATCCTCAACATGGGAAATCTTCACGGATTTTCGTTACTGATTCAGATTCCGTGACCTTCAAGAATTTACCAGAATCCTTTACCGTGGGTAGATATCACTCATTATTTGCTCTACCGGAGCATTTACCCCAAGAACTGAAGGTGACAGCGATTTCTGATGACGGCGTAATTATGGGTATTGAACATCAGACACTTCCCATCGCCGCCGTTCAGTTTCATCCAGAATCAATCATGACTCTAGCGGGAGAAGTCGGTCTGGAAATCATTAAAAATGTGGTGCGGGCATATACACAAACTAAAGAGCCATTGAGAATTGGGAATAGAGAATAGGGAATTGGGAATTGGGAATTGGTATTTTTCCCCCCTGCTCCCTGCCCCCTGCCCCCTGCTCCCTGCCCCCTGCCCCCTGCCCCCTGCCCCCTGCTCCCTGCTAACAGATTATGACTAACCAAGTTACCGCTTCCCGCCATATTCTTGAAGAGATTGTATTGCATAAAAGGCAAGAAGTTGCACAGATGCAGCAGGAATTTCCTCTAGCTTCTTTGCAGCAGCAGTTAATTAAGGCTCCACCTGTCCGAAATTTCTTAACTGCTTTACAACAAAATCCTAGCCAACCTAGCTTAATTGCTGAGGTAAAAAAGGCATCACCCAGCCGTGGGATTATTCGGGCGGATTTTGATCCAGTTGCGATCGCTCAAGCTTATGAACGAGGTGGTGCAGCTTGTCTATCAGTCCTCACCGATCATAAGTTTTTTCAGGGCAGTTTTGACAATCTGCGGCGTGTGCGATCGCATGTTGCATTACCTCTACTGTGCAAAGAATTCATCATCGACCCCTATCAAATCTATCTAGCACGGACAGCAGGCGCAGATGCAGTTTTGTTGATTGCTGCTATCTTATCAGACCAAGAACTGCAAAACTTTCTGCACGTGATTCACGATTTGGGCATGAATGCACTGGTAGAAGTCCATACTTTGGCTGAACTGGATAGAGTGCTTAAGCTTGACGACTTACATTTAGTAGGAATCAACAATCGCAATCTAGAAGATTTTACGGTTGATTTAGGAATAACCCAGCAACTTTTAGCACAGCGCCTGCAATATTTGGAAAGCTTAGATATCACTGTCGTCAGTGAATCTGGACTGTATACACCTGCTGATTTATCTCTTGTTGCTGAAGCTGGTGTGCGTGCGGTTTTGGTTGGAGAGTCTTTAGTTAAACAAAGCGATGTAGAACAAGCTGTGCTGAGTCTTTTAAGCCTTTTTTAGAATACAGACCTAACCCCCAGCCCCTTCCCTGCAAGGGAAGGGGAGTAAGATCAAAGCCTCTCTCCTTTTAGGAGAGAGGTTTGGAGAGAGGTCAAAGTCTATTGCATCTAAAAGACAACGACTTTAATACTCATTAACGGAGATAAAAGACTCATTCACGAGTATAAAAGACTCGTTAACGGAGATAAAAGACTCATTAACGAGTATAAAAGACTCGTTAACGGAGATAAAAGACTCATTAACGAGTATAAAAGACTCGTTAATGGAGATAAAAGGCTCATTAACGAGTATAAAAGACTCGTTAATGGGGATAAAAGGCTCATTCACGAGTATAAAAGACTCGTTAATGGAGATAAAAGACTCAACAACAAAAAATATAGCGTGGGTATCGCTAATTCCTAAATGTTGATTTTTCCAGAATTATTAACTAATCATTAACTATTTCTCAAAATGACTTCTATCTCTGATTCCTTTCAAACTTTACGCGATCGCCAACAGTGTGCTTTAATCCCCTTTATCACAGCAGGCGATCCTAACTTAGATATCACTGCTCAAGCTTTACGTATCTTAGATCGCAACGGTGCTGACTTCATCGAGTTGGGCATTCCCTACTCTGATCCTCTCGCAGATGGGCCTGTAATTCAAGCAGCAGCAACTCGCGCTTTACAAAAAGGCACGAAATTAGAGCAAGTACTAGAAATGTTGGAAGATTTAACTCCAACCCTGAAAGCGCCAATCATTCTATTTACTTATTACAATCCCATTTTGCACCGGGGTATTAAGACATTTTTGGCGCAAATTGCTGCTGCTGGCGTGCAAGGCTTGGTAGTGCCAGATTTACCCTTAGAAGAAGCAGAAGAATTAATCAAAACTGCTGCCTCTTTTGGGATTGAGGTAATTTTACTTGTAGCTCCTACCAGTTCTAAAGATAGGATTTTAGCGATCGCTCGTCAATCCCAAGGTTTTATTTACTTGGTAAGTGTCACAGGCGTTACGGGTGTCCGCGCTCAAATCCAAGACCGCGTAAAAGATTTAATTACCGACTTGCGAAGCGTCACCGATAAACCCATTGGCGTTGGTTTTGGTATTTCCGGGCCAGAACAAGCGCATCAAGTCATGGAATGGGGAGCAGATGCCGTGATTGTTGGTAGTGCCTTTGTCAAACGGTTAGCTGAAGGTAGCCCAACCGAAAGACTACAAGCCGTAGAAAAGCTTTGTCAAGAACTTAAAACAGCCATTACAGAAAGTCGCCACGAAAGTCTATCTCTTCAAGAGGTACGATAAATTCAACCGCAGACTTAGGGTTATACACAACTCAAATTACCCCCCTTAATCCCCCCTTATAAAGGGGGGAAACAAGAAATCCAGTTCCCTCCCCTTTACAAGGGGAGGGTTAGGGTGGGGTAAAACCAGGTAAGTAAACTATTTCAGACTTGTGTATACACCATAGCGCCCCTCTGCCCCCTCCTCCTATGCTTCCATTAAGACCATGAAATTCCTGCTGAAATCTGTCAAAATATTCATTTATAGCTTACTTATAGTTAGCACCTGTGCCCTTGCAGTCTTCGCCCACGATCGCATTGATTACGGACAAAACAAAAACTATACGTATGAAAATCTTCGGGGGCAATACGCTCAATTAGCTGTAAGAAAGAGCGTAACTGACCTGACACCAGCAGAGAAAGCAGCCTTTGTCAAAGCTATCAAAACCTTAAAAACTACAATTCCCCCAGGTAGCAAGCTCAGTATTTACGACCAATTCGTTGCCATACATCTTGGGGCAACACGCTTGATTCATAACCATAAAGGACATTCTAATGCTTCAGTTCAAGAACTGGCTCATGAGAATGCTGCATTTTTCCCCTGGCATCGAGAATATATCCGCAGATTTGAACAAGCTTTGCAAGCAGTAGACCGAACTGTGACTCTGCCATACTGGGATTGGACAGACCCCAAAGCATTTGATGTAGTTTTTAACGATGACTTTCTTGGTTCTAACGGTCAAGGAGTAAACATCAAAATTCCCAATCAGGGAGATTTTACAGGCGGGGCTGTACAAACCGGGGCTTTTGCGGCTGCAAATGGCTGGGTTATGAATCCAGAATTAAACCTTGACCCAGATACCGGAACATCATTAGGGACATCACTTGTACGCTTTCTAAGAATGCCTCCTGCCAGTGATTACCCAGTGCCCAAAAAAGATGTTGAACGTGCCCTGAGTTTGAATAACTATTCTCTATTTCGCCCTGCATTGGAAGGATTTATCTCTGTAGATGAGCAGGGCAAAGTCACCCCCGGCGGATTCGTCCACAATTACATTCATGGCTTAGTGGGTGGGGTGCAGATAGACGCAAGTACGAGACCCATAACATTTAAGGGTTTGGGGACTATGAGCAATATACCAAGTTCACCCTACGATCCAGTGTTTTGGTTGCATCATTCAAACACAGACCGCCTCTGGGCCCAATGGCAAGAAAACGGTCATAAAGGGAGCGATTTTTATCCTGCCGAAGGTCAGCCTTATGGACACAATCTTAAAGACCTAATGTGGCCTTGGGACGGCGGGATGTCTACCCCGAAAGCTACAGAGTTAGGCAATTTACTATCCCTATTACCAAAATTTAACCCTAGCGATTTGGTACGCCCGATAGACGTTTTGAATCACAGGCAACTGGGCTATACCTACGAAACTTGGGAAAGAAAAACGCAAAGATGATTTGAACTAAGGAACCCCACCCCGCAGGCGTGTATACACAAGTCAAATTACCCCCCTTAATCCCCCCTTATAAAGGGGGGAAACCGGAAAATCTAGTTCCCTCCCCTTTATAAGGGGAGGGCTAGGGTGGGGTAAAACTGACAATACTTGAACATAAAAGGATTTTAACCAGTGGTAAGCATACAAGACATCAAGACTGCAATCCAACCAGATTCTTTAGGCAGATTTGGAAGATTTGGCGGTAAATACGTTCCTGAAACCTTAATGCCTGCATTAAGTGAATTAGAAGCAGCATTTCAAAAATATCGCAACGAGCCGAGTTTCCAAGCGGAACTGCAAAACCTACTGCGCGATTACGTCGGACGACCCAGCCCATTATATTTTGCTGAACGCCTGACAACAAACTACGCTAGACCAGATGGCACGGGGCCGCAAATTTATTTAAAGCGTGAGGATTTAAATCATACAGGCGCTCACAAAATTAATAATGCCTTAGCTCAGGTGTTGCTAGCTAAACGCATGGGTAAGCAACGGATTATTGCCGAAACAGGTGCAGGTCAACACGGCGTAGCCACTGCAACTGTATGCGCTAGGTTTGGCTTGAAATGCGTGATTTACATGGGCATCCACGATATGGAACGCCAAGCCCTGAATGTCTTCCGCATGAAATTAATGGGGGCTGAAGTTCGTCCGGTAGAAGCAGGTACAGGAACTCTCAAAGATGCAACTTCTGAGGCGATTCGAGATTGGGTGACAAATGTAGAAACAACCCATTACATCCTTGGTTCTGTTGCTGGCCCTCATCCTTACCCGATGATTGTCCGTGACTTCCACGCGGTAATTGGTGTAGAAACTCGCGCTCAATCCCAAGAGAAATGGGGAGGATTACCAGATATTCTACTGGCTTGCGTGGGTGGAGGTTCCAATGCGATCGGCTTATTCAATGAATTTGTCCATGAATCTTCAGTACGTCTAATTGGAGTCGAAGCGGCAGGTGAAGGTGTAAATACAGAAAAACACGCTGCTACCTTGACAAAAGGAAAAATAGGTGTGTTGCATGGTGCAATGAGCTATTTACTGCAAGATGATGATGGTCAAGTCATCGAAGCTCATTCAATTAGTGCCGGATTAGATTATCCCGGTGTAGGGCCAGAACATAGTTATTTAAAGGATCTTGGCCGCGCCGAATATTACAGTGTGACTGATAAACAAGCCTTAGAAGCATTCCAAAGACTCTCGCAACTAGAAGGAATTATCCCAGCTTTGGAAACTGCTCATGCGATCGCATATCTCGAAACCCTTTGCCCTGAGTTAGAAGGCAATCCCCGCATTGTCATCAATTGTTCCGGCAGAGGTGACAAAGACGTGCAAACCGTCGCCAAAGTCCTGATTCCTTAATTTTCTTGTCGTTTGTCATTAGTCATTTGTCCTTCGTGAATGGCTAATGATCAATGACTAATGACCAATGACTAACGAAAAATATGATAGCTGTAACTCAAACTCCACTTGACAACATCCCCGTTACTTCTGAGTTCTACAACTGGCCAGGTTTATTACAACAGTTGTTGAATCGGAAATCGTTGACAGTTTCCCAAGCTACAGATTTGATGCAAGGTTGGCTCACAGATGCCATTCCTGATGTCTTATCAGGAGCGATTTTAAGCGCGATTCAAGCTAAAGGCGTATCCGCCCAAGAATTAGTAGGGATGGCCAGCGTCTTACAATCCCAATCTCCAATCCCCAGTACCCAGTATCCAGCCCCCCTAATTGACACCTGCGGAACTGGTGGAGACGGCGCTTCCACCTTTAATATTTCCACTGCTGTCGCCTTTGTTGCTGCTGCTGCCGGGGTAAAAGTTGCCAAACATGGCAATCGTTCAGCATCTAGCAAGACTGGTTCGGCTGATGTGCTGGAAGCTTTGGGTATAAATCTCAACGCCAATCCAGAAAAAGTACAAGCCGCAGTGGGCGAGATTGGAATCACCTTTTTGTTTGCTCCCGGTTGGCATCCTGCACTCAAAGCGATCGCAACTTTGCGAAAAACTTTGAAAGTACGGACTGTTTTTAACTTACTCGGCCCGCTAGTAAATCCCATGCGGCCGACAGGGCAAATTATTGGTGTGAACGATCCGCTTTTACTAGAGGAAATTGTTCAAGCTTTATCGCAATTGGGATGCCAACAAGCGATCGCACTTCATGGGCGCGAACGTTTAGATGAAGCTGGTTTGGCAGATGTCACCGACTTAGCTGTACTCCAAGATAACAAGGTGCGTTCTTTAACGCTGAACCCTCAAGAACTTGGTTTGAGTTTTGCCCCCACTGCGGCATTGTGCGGTGGAGATGTCCAAGAAAATGCCGAAATCTTGAAGGCAGTTCTCCAAGGTAAAGGCACTCAAGCGCAGCAAGATGTTGTCGCTTTAAATACAGCCCTAGCGCTCCAAGTTGGTGAAGCCATTCACGGGGAAACGGATATTTTAGTCGGTTGTGTTAAAGGTATTGTCCTGGCTAAGGAAATCCTGCAAAGCGGCGCGGCTTGGACAAAACTAGAACAACTTGCTGAATTTTTACACTAGACAAATCTCTCTCCGTTTCGGAAGTTGTACAGACAAGTCGAATTACCCCCCTTAATCCCCCCTTGTAAAGGGGGGAAACCGGAAAATCTTGTTCCCTCCCCTTTATAAGGGGAGGGTTAGGGTGGGGTAAAACCCTGCTTAATCAGCTATTTCAGACTTGTATGTACACCGTAGCCGAAACGGAGAGAAATCAATATATTACACCCACAAACAATACACAAGGAAAAACAGATGATTATCATACTTAAAAACGGTACACCTGCTGAAGAAATTACTCGCATCAGCGAAGAAGTGAGTGAGACTTGGGGAGTCACGGTAGAAAAAAGCATTGGCACTCATAAAGCTGTCTTAGGGCTAATTGGTGATACGACTAGCATCGATAAATTGCAGGTTCAAGAATTCAGCCCTTGGATTGAGCAAGTATTACGAGTGCAACAACCTTTCAAACGGGTAAGCCGAGAATTCCGACATGGAGAAGCCAGCGAGGTTGTCGTACCTACACCCAATGGTGATGTCTATTTTGGCGAACATCACCCGATTGTAATCGTAGCTGGGCCTTGTTCCGTTGAAAATGAAGCGATGATTGTCGAAACCGCAAAGCGCGTCAAGGCAGCAGGAGCGCAATTTCTCCGTGGTGGAGCATACAAACCCCGTACTTCACCTTATGCCTTTCAAGGTTATGGTGAAAGCGCTTTAGATTTATTAGCAGCAGCGCGGGAAGCGACTGGTTTGGGTATCGTCACAGAATTGATGGATGCTGCGGATTTATCAGCAGTGGCGAAAACAGCTGACATCATCCAAATCGGGGCGCGAAATATGCACAACTTCTCGCTGCTGAAAAAGGTAGGCGCTCAAGATAAACCTGTGCTGCTGAAGCGGGGAATGTCTGCCACAATTGACGAGTGGCTAATGGCAGCAGAATATATTTTGGCATCTGGAAACCCAAATGTGATTCTTTGTGAGCGGGGAATCAGAACCTTTGATGGTAAATATGCCCGCAATACTTTAGATTTATCAGTGCTTCCGGTGTTGCGATCGCTAACGCATTTACCGATTATGATCGATCCTAGTCATGGTACTGGTAGATCAGAATATGTGCCATCGATGGCAATGGCTGCGATCGCAGCTGGTACAGATTCCTTGATGATTGAAGTTCACCCCAATCCTGCAAAAGCTTTATCTGACGGGCCGCAATCTCTCACCCCTGATAAATTTGACCGCTTAGTTCAAGAAATGTCAATTATTGGCAAAGTAGTCGATCGCTGGTCTACACCTGTATTTAATAGTATTAATGACAACCGCGTTCTCTTCGCGTCAAAACTATAAAAGTAGACAGAGTGTAATCCAAGCTGAATTTTTGTGAATGGCGTTAACCCGATCAATGGATTTTTTAGACAAAAGAATCCGTTGGTCGGGTTTTCATCAGCACGAAAGATTATTGTAGAGACGGCGATTCATCGCGTCTCCTGCCTTAACCGTTCGTCGCGTCTCCTGCCTTAACCATAATGATTTTTATTACTTAGGATAGTTTCGAGTTAAATAAAGTTGTATTTAAAATTACAGGTGATTAAAAACTACATTTATGGGAAATTAATTTCCCCTGCTATCAAGGAGTAATAATGATTTTAACTAAATATCAACGTGTTGTAGGCGTATTTACTCATCGTCGAGACGCAGAACAGGCGCTACATGAGTTGAGAGATTCTGGCTTGGCGATGGAAAAAGTATCTGTAATTGTCCAGAATGTAGACCGCAATCATGAAATTACCGGTGATGAAATTAAAGAACGCACCAGTGATAAAGCCGACGAAGGTGCAACAGTAGGAGGACTTTCAGGGGGCGCTGTTGGTGGGTTGACTGGTTTATTAGTAGGTCTTGGGACTTTAGCAATCCCTGGAGTTGGGCCAATAATGCTGGCTGGCGCTGCTGCAACTGCTTTGGTTACAACCCTTGTTGGTGCAAGTATTGGTGCTGCTACTGGCACTTTTGCTGGTGCGCTAGTTGGTTGGGGAATATCAGAAGAGAAAGCTAGAGCATATAACGAGCGAGTAGAGCATGGACACTATTTTATAATTGTAGATTGTACATCTTTTGAAATTGCTAAAGTAGAAGCAATTTTACACCGTTGGGGTATTGAAGAGTTTGGCATTTACGAGCCTGTTAGTAGTGAGCAATTATCTACAAATTACCTGACCACAACAACTGCGACTACCATGCCTAATAAAAGTGGTATTTTAACGAAGTATGCTATTAGTTGCTTTAATAATATAGACGATGCTGAAGCCGCAATTAACGATATGTATGTCGCAGGTTTTTCAGCAAACCAGATTTCCTTAATTTGCCAAGATTTTTCTCAATTGATTGGCTCAACTGGTGTTAATTTAAGTGAGCGCTTTGACGCTATGAGGCTAGGAATACCAGATGATTGGGCACGCTTTTACAACGAGCAAATTGATCTAGGCAATTACATACTTATTGTTAGCGGTGCAGACAACGAGCTTGAACAGGCTGGCTTAATTGTTGGCAATTATGGAGTTCAGGAATGTCAAATTTATGACCCCATGTTAATCCGTTCTTGAAAAAGAGTACTAAAATTTTTAATAATTTTGTCAGAACAAACGAATATACTGAAATATTTTCAAAATCTTCCGGCCTTTAGCTGTATCTGTTACAGCTTATAGGTCAAGCATAAATCGAATATTTCCAGATTATCAAAATAGAATAATACTTTTTATGAATACTCTGCCCGGTTTCCGGGCGAATATATAGCGATCCTAAATGAGTTGTGAAAATCGATAGGCTTAGATCCCCGACTTCTTTAAGAAGTCGGGGATCTTGTTGTTCACGAATGATTTAGGACTGCTACATAACAAAGCAATTGTGTCGGCTCAATTACTCCATCTAAATCTTCTCAGAAGTTTAGAAATCTAATTAATAGCCTTCTATTGTAAAACCAGCAGATTGAACTATCTGTTTAATAGACTCTTCAGAAGCCGCAGTGTCTACAGTTACAGTTTTAGTATCAACATCCACATCTACTTTGGCATCAGATTCCATAGTCAAAATAGATTTAGTTATTTTCTGGGCGCACTCATTACCTTGGATATTCGGAACTTTCAATTGAATTGTCATTATTTACCTGATTACGTCGATTTTAATTTTTGTTTCATAAATATAATAATGCTTGAGAAAATGAAGCCACATCTGACTGGAGTAAGGGAATTGACATCCAAAAGATAGTAATAAATCGATCTATAGGACTCCTATTCGATTTTTGGAAAAACTCCGTACATCTCAAAAAGGTTAATTTACTACTCCCTACCTACGCAAATAATTTCATTTAGAGTACTCCAAATAAAAAAATGCTCAATTGTCATTGCGAGCGTTCGCGGAGCGTCTCGTAGAGAAGCGAAGCAATCCTAGCCCTTGCGATTGCTTTGCTTTGCTCGCAATGACGGGTTTTGGATCATTTATTTTTTGGAACACTCTTATCAAGTCAGATTCCTATATTTGGTTCTAGGTAGATGCCCTTGTCCACTTTGTTGTCTGAGGAAAGTAACTCTACCTATTTTTTTTGAGTTCGTGCATACTTCTTACAACCTTGGTTACTAGACTTCTGGGTGTAAATCTGACACTTTCGGTCAATAGCTTATTTCTCATCCCAGGAACAACAACAGTTTTATTTTTCATTAAACCCCGATAACCAATGTTAGCAACGGTTTCCGTGTCCATCATTCTGCTAACGCTAGCAATCTTTGAATCTTCCATTGCAGCAGTTTGTTGAAATTCCGATGCTGTTGGCCCCGGACAAAGAACAGTCACGCTAACACCAGTACCCTCTAATTCATTAGCGATCGCTTCTGAAAATGATAATACATAAGCTTTAGTAGCAAAATAAACTGCCATTAAAGGCCCAGGTTGAAAAGCTGCTGCTGAGGCGACATTTAATATTTTTCCATAGTCTTGCTTGACCATATCCTTGAGAAATAACTTTGTTAAATGAGTCAAAGTCACCATATTTACCTGGAGCATTTGCAGTTCAATACTGAGGTCTGTTTCACTAAATGCTCCATAAGTGCCAAAGCCAGCATTGTTAACCAGCACATCGATTTTGACCGATTCTTGCTGGAGTTCTCTAAAAATTTCTTCTGGAGATGTTGGGATAGATAAATCCTTAACCAAAATTTTCACAAAAATCCCAAACTTTTGCGGAAATTCATTTATGATTTCTGCAAGCTTTTCTTCATTCTTATCCACTAACACCAGATTATAACCATGACGAGCAAAAATCTGGGTTAATTGATAGCCTATCCCACTAGCCGCTCCTGTAATTAGAGCAGTTTTTTTTTGCCGACTTTCAGATGTTTTATTCATGCTAGAAAAATGGAGAAGGTGAGTTAATTAATTTAAGTTTTATAAATTTAGCTACAGCAATATATAATGTTTGCTGTAGCTATTTTTATGCAGACAATAAATGATGCTATCTACCTGAAACGAATATGCTTCAATCAAGCATAAGAGACGCAAATATAAAAATCTGTATCTATATAAACAAGAGCAAAAATAATTAATATTGTTATCAGAATTCTGCACCCAGGAGTCAGAATTTAGAAAAAATTCAGTATGCTTGGTATATGTATAGGAATCCGGTTTGATTTATGAAAACATACGTGGTAACGCACCAAAACCTCTATAGTGGTGCGTTACGAACTCCGTTCTAACACACCCTACAATACCTAATTTTGTTCACAAATCAAATATGATTCCTATATACTTAAATATTCTCCTGATTCTTTAACTATTCTGACTCCTGAATTCTGACTCCTGAATTCTTACATATTGCCATTAATGCCACAACATAATTCCGTTGATATAACTAATGTGCAAGCAGCACAAGAGCGAATTTTGGGAATTGCCCACCGCACCCCTGTGCTAACTTCTAGAATCGTTAACGATCGCACCAATAGCCAAGTATTCTTTAAGTGCGAGAACTTTCAACGCACAGGATCATTTAAATTTAGAGGGGCATACAATGCCCTAACGCAACTATCGATAGCCCAAAAACAAACAGGCGTTATCACCTATTCATCAGGAAATCATGCCCAAGCGATCGCTCTAGCTGGTAAACTCCTCAATATCCCCACCACTATTGTCATGCCTGATGATGCACCCATTGTCAAACAAACTGCGACTCGTAGCTATGGTGCAGAGATAATTTTATACAATCGCCAAGAAACAAACCGAGAAGAATTAGCCCAAAATTTAGCACGCGATCGCTCTCTTACCCTCATTCCTCCTTACGATCATCCTCATGTAGTCGCTGGACAGGGGACAACTGCTTTAGAACTTATCCAAGAGGTTGGTGAATTAGACTTATTATTAGTTTGTTGTGGCGGTGGCGGATTACTTTCAGGATGTGCGATTACAGCCAAGGCACTTTTACCCAATTGTAAAGTAATTGGGGTAGAACCAGCCCTTGCCGACGATGCTACCCGCTCCTTTCACACCAAAACCCTGCAAACTGTCAAGAACCCTGATACCATCGCCGATGGTGCGCGGACTCCTAGCCTTGGTAAGGTTACTTTCCCCTTAGTGCTACATTACGTCGATGATATGGTAACGGTATCTGAAGAAGCGATTCTTCGCACCATGTTTTTCTTGTGGGAACGTCTGAAAATTGTGGTTGAACCCACCGGAGTACTCGCCGCCGCAGCCTTACTCGAAGGTGTGGTGACAGCAAAAGAGGCAAGAATTGGTGCGATCGTTAGTGGTGGAAATGTAGATTTAGCGCACATCAGCACACTTTATGCTAAATTACCAGCTTTCTATGGCAATTTGTAACTACCAACACGCAGATTTAACTTACCTTGACGCGGATTTTGGCTGAATATAAATGCCCCTTCTTCAGTTTCCCCACTAGATAAAAAGTCGATTTGTTGCTCTCCTGTTTCTGTAATGCCATTAATTTCTAACTCAGCCACAATCTGAACTGACTCAGCTGTATCTCCTCCACTATTCAATACTTCGAAGGGAACATAAAATTGACCATCGATTTCTCGAATTGTTTGTTTTTTGGTGACAGAAAGGATGGGAGGTTGATCCTTTTCGTTCAGCCAAGCGTAGCCAACCAGACCAACAATGATTGCTAAGATTAATGAGGAAATGCCGAATGTCACCCACTCAGCTATTGAGCGCTTTGGTTTTGATTCTGTTTGAGTCATATTGCTAACCTTCCGGCTGCACCGCCAATTGTTGCAGGTAAACCTAGCATCAATGTGTGATCTAACCACATTGTCCAAGGATCGCTAAAAGTTAATTTTTGAAAGAACCACAGCATAAAAGCGCCTGCTAGTAGTGATACTAAGTAGGACATGATAGTTTCGCTCGATGGTCGTTGGAAAATTCCTTTTTGCTGTCTTCGTTTTTGCTGGTCTGAAAAGCCCGCCTGAAATACAATGCCATAAGAAATCAGTAAAGATGTGGCGATCATTGCTAACTCCCAAGGTGGTGAGGCTGCGGCCGCAAGCATGGTAATTTCATCTGTTGGAGCGATGTTAAATGCAATTATGGTTGCACCAATAAGAGTTGCACTCAAATCGGCGAAAGTGGCGTTTAACTCATCCCCTTTTTTATTAGTTGTGCTGTTTACCTGATTAGGTTCTTGCTCTTCTCCATTGCTGTTATCTCCCAACAACTGGTTAGCTAATGCTACACCAAGAGCAAATGGTACACTTTCAAAGATAATTTTCCCTAAAGATTCTTTTAGGGAAGTTTCTAGTGTCAATTCTCGCAATAGTAGCAGCACGAACGCAGAGCAAGATATTCCGATCGCGATCGCTTCTACGGTATCCATTACGGCTTGATGAGCTAGCCCCTTATATCTGCGTTTGCGAAAGCCTTCTGTCTGATTGAGCAAGTAAACCACAATAAACATTAATGCGATCGCAATCATCATCAGTTGTGGTTTTGCCAGCGATCCAATCCACCAAACCTCCATTGTATAAAGTAAAGGTATGCCAAATAAAAAACCTCCGCAAGCACCGCGAATGAGGTCATTAATCTCACTCTTCCACATATCCTTTTGACGTTTTTTTGCCAACTCCTTACTTTCCTTTTGTTGAAATTTTTGCTTTGACTTTTACTTAGAACTTACGCCAAAGTATACACAGTAGAGGTAATGACTTTTCACGACATCTGAAAAACCTCTTTCGTGAAGGTTAAAGGGTTAGGTTTTTGGTGGACTTTTCTACATAACGTGAAAAGTCAGAGAGCTAATACCCTGCGGGAAGCCGCTTTTCTACGTTCGCGCAGCGTGTCGCAGATAGACGCTTTGCGAATGCGTCTACATGAATTACTCTAAAAAGAAAATCTTTCTTTTTAGCTATTCTTTGCGTAAGCTCTAATACTAATTCTCTATGAAGATGCATATAAAAGTCCTAAATCTTTCACGAAAAGTTAAATCCCCAACTTATCGAAGAAGTCGGGGATTGCGATAACATATATTTTCACAAATTGCTATTTGCGACCGCACTTTTAACAAAAATTAAATCTAGCTTCACCTGCACAATTGCTAGAGATATTTTTGAAATTGAATGTTACCTTAATTTTCATTTACCAAATCAACCAAGGCATTCGACTGGAAGCGAACTATAGATGAAACTGAGCAACCACGATAATTCTCAGAGGTGAATACTGATAGTGTGATATTAGCTTGACCAGGATCTAAGATGCGTTTTACCTTACAGGTCTGCATTTTGTTGTTGCAGTAAGCAATGATGCGATCGCCAGCCTTGACTTCCAACGCTTGAATTTTCACTTAATATCAACCTCGCCCAAGATTTTATTCAGCTAAAAAAATATAGCAATATATTTTTTTAGATAAATAATTTAAATGTTTGTTTTAGTATAACACAAAAAGTAACGGTTCTAAATGCTATCAATTTCATCTTGATAATGTCAAGTTGATTTATGCTCAAAACTCTATTAGATGCTGGATACGCTTTTAAATTACATATAGGAATCCGGTTTGATTTATGAAAGAAATTAGGTATTGTAGTGGCGTGGCAAGGCTAAAATAGTTCATTAGATGTAGGTTGGGTTGAGCAAAGCGAAACCCAACATGGATCGGAGTGTTGGGTTTCGTTCCTCAACCCAACCTACAAATTTTTTTGCAATAATTTAGCCTTGCCACGCCACTACGTATCTACGTATCTGTTCAAAAATCAAATAGGAATCCTATAGTTACTTCCTAAGTTCGTTGACCACTGACGGTTAACTGTCAGTGGTCAACAAGTGGTCAACACGAAAAGATATGCAAGTTAAATGCGCGACAGCTTATCTACTTAGGCAAACTTGCGCCCTGGTAAACTAGAACACAAACTTTTTGCTCTAATTTTTTTTGAGTAGAGATTTTTCCTTCTATGTTTTTGTTACAATCATTGAAATTTTTAATTAAAAGTACCACTATGGCTTTATATGCTGAATTACATAGACACCTGGGCGGTTCCGTCGTACCGCGAGTTCTATGGCGATATTTTGAGCGACATTCTTCGGAGTTGATTTCCCGCTTCGCTGACTATTCACAATTTGAAGATTTTTACACCCGTCCACGCAACAGTCTAGATGAGTATCTAGAATTACACACCCTGGTAGAAAGTGTGCAAACTGTAGAGACTTTGCCTTACTTCATCTATCGTTTGGTGCGGGGTGCTTACATCTTTGAAAATTTGGCTTATCTAGAACTGCGTTACACTCCTTATTTGCGGACACCTGAACATCTGAGTCAATCACAGAGAATTGACAAGATGGCAGAAATTGTAAAAGTAGTAGGACTTGCCAGCCACCAGCCAGAATATCCGATTGTTACTAGCCAAATTCTCTGTATGCACACGCGCCTACCTTATGAGGTGAACAAGGCGATTGTTGATTTGGCGGCACAAAATAAGCAGTATGTCTGTGCAGTGGATGTAGCAGGAGGTGATAGTTATTACGCCGATCGCTTAGAAGAATGGATCAGCTTATATGATTATGCGCGATCGCAGGGCGTTAACACCACCGGACATTTATATGAAACCACCGCCGGTTGTTACCCTGAACTGTTACCCTACCTCATGCGAATCGGTCATGGTATCCAAATTCCCCTACTATATCCAGAGTTACTTAATGATGTAGCTAAACGCGGACAATGTTTAGAGGTTTGCCCGACAACTTACCTAAAAACTGGTACTTTACAGGATATCCGTCAACTCAAATTAGTTTTTGACCGTTGTTTTGAAGCCGGGGTAGATATTGCTATCTGTACTGATAATGCTGGATTGCACAATGTACGTCTACCGTTTGAGTATGAAAATCTTTTAACTTACAACATTATCAGTTTTGCCCAACTACAAGCTTGTCAAGATGCAGCTTTCCGTCATGCTTTTGCTTGGCCTTACAGTCAACGTCCTGCATCCCTGTTGAATGGATTACTGAAACCCGAACCACCTAAAGTTTTGGCAACAAGGGATAGTAATTAACCACCATCTAGAAGTAAACAGAAAGTAAGATGATTTAATGTTAATTAATCTTGCAATCGATGTGTTTTTTTCATGCTCCAGAGAAAGCTGTAATGCACAGTAGATATTTTGCAAAAGTCAATTGTTTAGGAATTAAACCACAGATGTACGCAGATAATTCATCGCTGTTTATCTGTGGTTTCCTTTTCGCTAATTCAGATTTTTGTTAGAAGTCTAATGTGCAGTACAAAAAAGCAGCAATGATGAAATAAATAGACTTAGATTAGTATGCCTGGGTTAAGTTTAAGCGGCAACACCTTCTGTAGCACCACCAACTGAAATCCACGCTGCAAGACCACCTTGGATTTCCGCTACATCAACAAACCCTTCTCCTCTGAGAATTTGTGCAGCCTGGGTTGATTGTTCGTCACTGTCGCCATAAATATAAATATGGCGTTCTTTATGTAAAGCAGATTTGGCTCTAGATGCCAAATTGTCTAATGGAATGGGTATTGCTCCACTAATCCGACCGTTATTGTAGCTGTGGCGATCGCGCACATCAACAATTGTAAAACCTGGTTGACCCCATTGCAAACGGGTCTTTAACTCATGGACATCAGCAACTGAATTATTACTCATAAGTTTTTTTGGCTTATCACCTCACAAGCAATTTATCAAAAATCCCCGTTTAATTGAGTTTTCTTTACAATTAATAAAAATTTCTCGTGAATTCGCCTTCTTATCTCCTCTACTTAGCTTGTACCCAGAAGCTATAAACTATAATTTATGGCATCTACTATTCAAGCTCTACCAACAGAAGTCGTATATCTTATTACAGCTGGTGAGGTAATCGACTCTTTAGCTTCTGTGGTGCGGGAATTGGTAGAAAATTCCCTAGACGCAGGTGCAACGCGCATTGTGGTTTCTTTATGGCCGCAGCAATGGCGAATTCGTGTTGCAGATAATGGTTGTGGAATGAACCTAGATGATTTGCAACAAGCAGCCACAGCCCACAGTACTAGTAAAATTCGCTCTAGTGCCGATTTATGGAAAATTAACAGTTTGGGGTTTCGTGGTGAAGCGTTACACAGCTTAACAACTCTGGCAGATTTAGAAATTTTAAGTCGTCCTGTGAATGGAAAATTAGGATGGCGGATTAGCTATGGCAATGGTGGGGAAGTTGTACAAGTTGAAGTAACTGCGATCGCACCTGGTACAGTGGTGACAGTTTCTCATCTCTTCGGTAACTGCTCATCTCGTCGTCAAGGATTACCCACAGCAGCACAGCAAATGAAAGCCGTGCAAGCCACAATTCACCAAATCGCTATGTGTCATCCCCATGTTACTTGGCGGATTTGGCAAAATGATCGTCAATGGTTCACCATCTCTCCGGCAGCCACAACTGGGCAATTGCTACCGCAGATTTTACCGCAAGTGCGACAAGGTGACTTGCAAGAACTAAAACTCGAAATACCCAACCCACCCAACTCCCCACTCCCCACTCCCCACTCCCCACTCCCCACTCCTCACTCAGCACTCAGCACTCAGCACTCAGCACTCACTTTAGTGGTAGGATTACCCGATCGCACTCATCGTCATCGTCCAGATTGGGTACGTGTAGCCATTAACGGCAGAATGGTGAAAACACCGGAATTAGAGCAAACGATATTATCGGCATTTCATAGAACATTACCACGCGATCGCTATCCAATTTGTTTCTTACATCTTGCCATTTCCCCCGATCAAATTAACTGGAATCGCAATCCAGCAAAAACAGAGATTTACCTCAACGAAATCATTTATTGGCAAGAACAAATTACCCAAGCAATTAACCAAGCACTCAGCATTTCTTCTAACAATCTTAAAGAAGCTGTTCACACAACACGAGTTAGTAAATTACTCAAAGCCGCAGAAGCCAAAGGCGGCTACAATTTCAACCCTCAAAATCCCAAGGAAGATCGCAAAAATCCTAATTCCTTAAAAGCTGTCGCTCAAGTTAGCAACACTTATATTGTTGCTGAACATTCAGGTGGTATGTGGTTAGTAGAACAGCACATTGCCCATGAGCGAGTTTTGTATGAGCAATTATGCGATGATTGGCAACTTGTCCCCGTCGAACCGGCAATCATTCTTTACCAATTGTCGCCAGCGCAAGTATCGCAACTACAACGCATCGGTTTAGAAATAGAACCCTTTGGCGAACAGCTTTGGGCAGTGCGAAACATACCCGCACCTTTGCAACAGCGAGAAGACTGTGCAGAAGCTATTTTAGAACTTAGTTGGGGAGGCGATTTACAAACTGCTCAAGTAGCCGTCGCCTGTCGTAGTGCCATTCGGAACGGTACACCGATGAATCAACAAGAAATGCAAACACTTTTAGATAATTGGCAACGTACTCGCAACCCTCGCACCTGTCCCCACGGCCGCCCAATTTATTTATCTTTAGAAGAATCAGCTTTAGCCCGATTTTTCCGGCGGAATTGGGTAATTGGAAAAAGTCATGGAATTTGATGTTTTCAAGTGTACACCGTTGTCTAACTGACGTTAAATTAAAATTTTTTCTTGTATTGTGATTTTGAATTGTAATTAACTTAACTATTAATAATCTGTTCCACCGCAATAGAAATATCTGGAAATGCTAGCGATTGAATTGTTCCCGCCGTCAGTGTCAATTTTGTTGCGTACTCTCCATCTAATATTTCTCGAAACACCACTAAATGAAGCTTTTTGAGATTTACAACCCAATACTCTAAAATACCTGCTTCTGCGTATATTTTGCTTTTTATATCTAAATCTTTCTCTAAACTGGAGTTAGCATACTCAATCAACCAGAAAATATTTTCTGGATAGGGATGATGCACTCGATACTCGCGTCCTAAACGTTGGACAATGGCAATATCTGGTTCTGGTTCCGAGTCGTTGGGTAATGTGATAGGCTTGGCTTGGCGAATTTTAGCGCGTTCAGCCAATAACTTTGCTAGATACTCACCAGCTTCATCACTACAATAAGCATGGGGTTCTCCTTCCGGCGACATTTCGACAATTTCCCCTTTAAGTAGTTCTACTTTGCGATCGCTCAAAATGCCAGCATCAATCATCCGGTGATATTCGTCAATCGTCCATTTAGCAACAATAACAGTCATGACGATTGATTCCTCCCAATAATTCTTGATATTTCCCCATATTAAACGTACTTCAAAGGAAGCCGCTAGCGCGTATGTACCCGTCTAACCAAGGCTTACAATCATTGGATCTGTAGTTCTTGGCAACAAAGTGCAATCTAATTGAGATAAAGGGCATTAAAACAATTCGCTTTTTCGCCCATTTGCAATGATGCTCCTACGTCGCTACCGCAATTACGAATTCTTTATTACTTATATCTTTAGCTAGAAGGAAAACACTATTGTAATTTCTAAGCTAGTTGTGAAGTTTTCTGATGGATGAAATTATGCTGAACATTATTGCTTGGATAATTCTAGGTTTAATTGCCGGAGCGATCGCAAAAGCTATTTATCCCGGTCGTCAGGGTGGTGGGATTGTTTCAACTATGTTTTTAGGTATTATAGGTGCTGTGATTGGGGGGGTTTTAGTTACTCTTTTTGAGACAGGAAGATTTCAATTAACTGCTGCAAGTCTTAGTATCCCCGGTGTAATTGTTGCCATTATTGGGGCAATAATTGCTATCTTTATCTGGAACTTAGTAGCTAATCGTGCTAGTTCTTAGTTGAATCAAACTTTTAGCTAGAAAAGTCATGATTGAAACCTTTCAACTTTTATGCAAATACAAAAACTCCACTAACTTTCATTTAGTGGAGTTTTTAATATTAGACTATCAGTAATAAATCATCGCTAATATTGCTATTTGCATTGTCGAAGCTAAATTAGTCTAAAGTTTTTTTAATTTCGTCTTTAATGTTTTCCACGGTGTGACCAACTTGGGCTTCAGCTTGCTTTGCTTGTCCTTCAGCTTTGTCTTGTGGATTGCCAGTGATTTCACCCACTACCTCTTGAATTTTTCCTTCAATATTTTTTACAGTAGCTTCTACTCTTTTTTCCGTACTCATGGTTTTTATTTCCAGCTTGTAGTTGATTCAGCTATTACATAAACTAACAGTAGTGTATTCTTTGTGACTTCCATCAACCGATAGAGTAATTTGGAAAATTATGTATCTTAAGATAGATACGAAATGCTATAGACATAAAAAGCTGAACATATCATCAAAAACAAGCCTGCCAAGTGAGAGAATAATTTCCTAGCAATTTGAGTTATGAAAGGTGATCGGATTTTGTAGATAAAAAGAAAAATTAATATTGACTGACTATTAAAAACACTGTCTGCAATAATCCGATGACAAAACCCAAAACTCCACCTAAAGTTACAATGGCCTGCAATTCGTTTTTGACAATTCCCTCAATAGCAGCTTCTAATTCAGCCGGCGAAGTTGATTTCA
This sequence comes from Nostoc sp. UHCC 0252, assembly GCF_034931145.1. Lineage (NCBI taxonomy): Bacteria > Bacillati > Cyanobacteriota > Cyanophyceae > Nostocales > Nostocaceae > Nostoc > Nostoc sp. UHCC 0252. The sequence goes on from NZ_JAYGHE010000017.1 coordinate 75,953, forward strand.
CCCGGTCAACTATGACTTGATCTATAGATAAAATCGGAATAACCTGTGCCACAATTACTTCTAAATCCTTTTCCAAATACTTATCTAAAATTAGAGCTAGTTCTTGACTCATAACTTCTAAAGAAGTGCTGACAACAGGTGAAGTACTAAGACGGTTCAGCAGAACTACAGCAATATTTTCCCAATCAACAGAATCAGTTAATCCTTGCAAAAAATCGCCGCCACTGTTTTGTAGGTAATGACGAACACTCTCGCGGGTGGTCTTTCGCAGTTGGCGTACCGTACCCATTGGCAAGTTTTGTAATGATAAATTGAGCAGTAATTTCTTGATGCGATCGCGCATCTGCAAACCTTGAGTCAATTCCTCTAAGCGAGTATTGGCAGCCTCTTTTTCATCTAAGCAAAAAGTCCGTAACCTTGTCAGAGTATTACGTAAGCCAAACAAATTTGCTACTACCCAATAAGTCCCACTGGTTTTTTCGCGGAAGCCTTCATCAATAATTTGAATGGTGCGATCGGTCAAAAAATCAACTATTGCTTGGCGCAACAGATCCGGCGGTAAAACAACTTCCAATAACCAATCAACAAGCCTTGTAGCTTGTTCTTCACTCAGTTGAAATTCCAGCAATATCTGGTCAAAAACTTGATTGATCTGCGTTTCCAAAAAGTCTTCACGTCGCGCTAAAACTTTGAGTAAGCGTGGTAAGGATTCCCCTAGCAAATCCCGCAAAATTCCCGCTACAATTTTGACACTTTTTTGGTTATTATCCGTTTTGATTTGTTCAATCGCCAGCCGCAACAACCAGAGAATTGCTGATTGCACCCGTTCTGTTTGCAACAAACGTCGTGCGAGATTTTGCAACTCTTGTGGTGTCAATAGTGACCCCATAATTGTCTTAGAAATGTTCAAAGCCAGACGTTCCTGGTTACGGGGAATCAAACCAGGGGTAAAGGGTACTCTTCGTCCAGCAATATAAATTGCTCGGTAAGGACGGAACAACATTTTGATGGCTATATCATTTGTGAAATAACCAATAATTCCACCGAGTACCGGGGGAGACACATAAAGCCAAAGATGAGACCAGTCCACAGGATTTTGAATTTTGGATTTTGCGGTGCAGCGCTGCGGACGGGTTTCCCTCTCTTACGAGACGCTGACGCGAACCGCAGGCGACTGCACCAAGACGGATTTTGAATTCTAGATTATAAATTAGGGATTGGGGATTCGTAATTGGCAGTTATTAGTTATGAGTTATTTTGCTACTAACTACTAACGATTTTTCATTAGCCATTAACTATTCCGCAGTCCCCAATCCAAAATCCCAAATCTAAAATCTAAAATTTGCTGACTACTAGCACTCCCATCATACCGTTCACAATGGGGTAGTGTGTGGCAACAGCAAAACCAACTTGACGCGCTAACTCTACTTGCTCTTTCCCGATGGGGAAGCGGTCTAAGCTGGGACTAATATAAGCATATTCTTCTTTTAAGCCTAAATAATTGGCAACTGGCACTACAAAACCGTCCAGATACAACTGCTGAAAGGCACGTAGCTGAGGATTGCTCGGTCGATGAAAGTCTAAGATTGCGGCTTTAGCTCCTGGCTTCAAAACCCGGTGTAACTCTTGGAGACTGCGGGAAATATCTTTAACATTTCTTAAACCATAGCCCATTGTTGCGGCATCAAATTGGTTATCCTCAAAGGGTAAATTTAGCACGTCGGCTTCTACCCAGGCAATCGCAGGTTGAGGGTACTGTCTTTGGGAGCGTAATGAAGCAGTTTCTAGGAGGTTGCAGGAAAAATCGACTCCATACACCTTTCCTGTCGCTCCCACACGCCTTGCCAAACGTAAAGCTAAATCACCACTACCGCAACACAAATCTAATACAGTATCACCCGATTTAGCTGCACTCCATTTTACTGCCATTTCCTTCCAAATTCGATGCTGTCCCAAGCTCAACCAATCGTTCAATTGGTCATAAACGGGAGCAATACGGTTAAAAATGGACTGAATTTCGTTAGTCATTGGTCAATTAGTCATTGGTCATTCGTCATTTGTCATTTGTCAAGGATAAAGGACAAAGGACAAATGATAAAGGACAATTACACAGGTGTTTTAGGGCAGTGACTACTAGTAAGAGCGATCGCTACTAGTTCGGCTGATAAATTAATTAACATTAATTCATCTTCACGCAAAGTACAGGGTTGTTTCCACTGTAGGGACAATACACCTAAAAGTTTATGACGGTAGCTAATTGGGATAACTAAATGTGCTTGTACATCTGTATTTTTGTAATGAATTGCATCAACTAGCTTAGTATCTTTTAGTACATTTAAAGAAACTTGCATTTGCCCAGTGGCGATCGCTTCCGTTGTCAGAGGATCAAGAGATAACCAATTATCTATCGTACCTGTGTCACTGTAACTTCCTTGAGTGGCAACCAGATTGTTTCCATCTGTAAGCTGGAGAATACAGCCTTCTGCCCCAAAAGTCTCACTCACAGCCTTAGCGATCGGAGTGAGAGTTTCCTCTAAGCTAGAAGCTGCTTGAGTTACCTGTACCAAAACACTCAACAGCGCCATTTGAGCATGAGCGCGGCGTAATTCTTCTGTACGTTGCTTAAGCAAGTCGTAAGTTTCTGCGGCTCTTTGCACCACTGCCTTTAGTTCGCCAGGATCCCAAGGCTTGGTGATATATTTGTAGACTTGCCCTGCATTAATTGCTTCTACCAAGTCTTCAATATCAGTAAATCCGGTGAGAATTATCCTGACCGTATCGGGAAACTGAGGTACAGTCTTACTCAAAAACTCAGTTCCTTTCATTTCTGGCATCCGTTGATCGGAGATAATCACGGCCACCTCCCCTTCTGTTGCTAAAACTTGGAGGGCGTTCACCCCACTATCAGCTTTCAGAACATTAAAGTCGCGTCGAAAGGTGCGATAAAGTAAATCGAGGTTATCTGGCTCATCGTCAACTACCAAAATTTTGAGCTTTTTTGGACGTTCCAGAGTCATCACTTGAGATTGGAGTTTATCACTTTCGCCACTGGGCTTATCCATAAGATATTTCCTTTAAATATTCACTATCTTGTTATATTCCATACCAAGCTTAGTTGAAAATAGCGAAAATCTATCAAGGGTTTTTACGGACTTAATTTCCGTTTTGAATACGCAGATGTGAGTAATACAGAGGATATTTGGCTGTCCAAACATTTGAATTAAAAAAATTGCACTAGAAAAACAAACTAAATCAGCCTAATTATGCAATGGCAATCCAGTGATGGCGGCATAGTTAATAAAACTAACTTTAAATGAATGGCAGTGGTTGAAAAATAGTACTAAGAATCATGACTAACTAACGGCAACAGCAAGCAGCCAATACTTTTCGGTTAAGGGTTAAAGGGGAAAGAGAAAGGTTTTAATTCACCTTTCCTCCATCTAATTCAGGGGATTATACTCCGAGAGTAGATAATCTAAAAGCTTACGTTCGTAAGAATTTAAATCTGAAGCAGATGTTCCGAATTCTTGTAATTTATGGTAGATAAAATCACGTTCAAATGTTTCGATACGTTCTTCTAAGTCTCCATAAAGTTCCTGAAGGGTAAACTCATTTGCTAAAGCTAAGGCAATTTGTTCTCTATCTTTACCAATTGACCGACTCTTAAATTGATAATCAGCTTGAGAATGCTGGGATAATAGCCCAAGAGCGATCGCTAAAATCACCGTCTGATAAGCTAGTTTTAATTCCCTACCAGAACCAATTTCTTCTGGGATTAAATCGGGAACGTTTTCGTCTTCATCGATTTGTTCGCTCTGAGTCCGTTCATAGCAGTCTCGATAATACTCAATTTGGCTGAGAAAATAAGCCGGAAAGCCCAAGGAACGAGTTAAAATACACAATCGTTGCTCATCTTCAGCTACTAAGGCGGTTAAAGTACGACTAAATCGGCTGTAAAACGCAAAAATTTGTTCTTTATCTTTTGCTCCCAGCCAGAGGGTAATCTCCCGTTGAGAAGTTGGGTTTAAGTTAGTGTCAATATCTTGAATTCGCAGCAACAAATTAGCGCTATCATAAAGTTGATTCAAACGCAAATTAGCTGTATTGGCGGCAATTAAATCTGATTGCTTTAATACTTCGCCAATAGACAAGTTACCCAATTGCTCAAACTGCTGACGAGCAAAGGGGATAAGTTGATTCTGAAATTCTTCAGCAGAAATTTTCCACGATTGAGAACGGCTAACCTGTTCTTGAGTAAAATTTTCAGTTGGTAATGTGGAAAGGAAACTTTGGTAATAAGTATCAATATCCGCATCAGTTAGAACTGTGAGCCGAGTTTCGGAGAACTTCGTGGTAGCTTGATCGCGTTGAGCAATTAAATTATTGTATATCTCAGAGAAATCGGACAGAGTTTGACGTAAGGTTTCAGTTCTTTGTTTAGCTGTTTTAATCAAATAATTTAACGCCTCGACACGGAGATTTTGGGCGTATAAATCGTACTCTAACTTTAATTGTTCATTATAACTGCGACGCAATTCGACGGCGGTTGCTTTAATAGTGCTTTCTAGGCGTTTAATTTGTTTCTGAACCTTCTGAATGCGATCGCGAATATTAGTGCTGTACTTGAGCCAAACTATCCCTAAGTAAGTTAAAATTGTTACCGCAGTCCAAAGCAGATAAGTAACTAAGTTAGCCCAAAACCTTTGCAATAACTGCCATAGTGTTGATTGACTGAAAATTCCGGTCAGAACCAGCAAGGCGAATATTGCACCAGTAACTAAAATCGGATAAACGATCAGATACTGCGATCGAAAACGGTTTTCTTCCGTTAGCAGTTCATCTAAGTTATCTGTAGCTGTTTCAAGTTGATTTTCAATCGCCGTTAAATGGTTCTGAGCTACAACGATCACAGCTTCAGCTTGTTCACGAGCGCGAGCGATCGCCATAAAGCGGATTTGTCGAGCTTGTTCGATTTCGGCATTTAACCCTTGACGATAGTCAGAAACTGCTGTTTCTAGCTGTTTCTGAGTTGTTTGTAACTCTTGCTGTTGTTCTTCAGATTTTCTTTCAGTTAAAGCATCTTGTAATTGTTGCTGCCGCAATTTTAAGGATAGAACTTGGTTGAGCAACTTTTGAGTGGCTTCTCGATCAATTGTTACCTGCAATCTTGAGTCAAGAAATGCTTCAGCCGTTCGTAGTTCTGTAACCAAATTTTGGGATTGATCGCCAATGGCATCCGTTTGCAGTTCCAAATACAAAAAGGTCAATATGTTTAATAGCCTAACTCCTTCATGTAAGCCTCTAGGTGTAGCATCAATATAGCTATTTATGCTGCGATCTAGGAAGTTGGTGAGGTTTCCTTGTAGTTGTTTACAACACTTTTCTAACGTGCGCTTATAAGAAAGTAGCTCTTTATTTTCAAACTGCCGATAAGCACGTTGCAATTCCATCCCATATTGTTGTGCCATCCCAGCATGGATCTCAATACGCGGATTAAAATCTTGCCAAACTGGTTTGCCGTTGTCTCGTTCTAATTGCAGAAAAGCATTACTGAAATCTTCGCTGAGGACAAATCCTTTGGCATCTAATAGGCATTTGCGACTTGCTTCGGGAGTGAATTCTGCCTTCGGTAAAAACTGCTCCCTGATAATATCGGCAGCAAAGGCAGCACTCAAACGGTTAATAGTTGTTTCTCCTGCGAAAAACAATTCTCCATAACCAAATGAACTATAGGCTGGTATTTTTCCCCGTACTTTTTGTGCGCCAAGCAATAAGCCGTTGGTTTCTGGTTCCACGGTGAGAAAACCTGCCAAAGCATCAGCATAGCTGGGCAAATTATCACTTAGTCCCCCAATTCGCTCATCCATCAGCCAGCAGTTATCAAAAGGTGGTACTTTTTGACTACCTGTAATCACAACCCCACCGATCATTTTGTAATCTAACTCTTTCAGGAAGGCGTAAGCAGCACCGTAATCAGTAGTTGTGGTTTGGGTAAATAACCCTGGCAATAGTAATAAAGCTTCTAAGCTGTAAGGAATATCTGTAAAGTACTTAGAAAATAGCCAACGAATCAAGCGTACTATGTCAAAAACTACTCCCCTAGCAAATTGATTGCTGGCTGATAGCATGAGATATACTCGATGGCTGCTGCTGATTTCCACTCCTTGGCGTTTCGCTGCGATCGCTTCTTTGGATTGACTAGCCGTTTTCAATAATTCAATCAGTGCAGTTTGCAGTTCGCCTGTCGCTTCGCTGAACTGGGTACGAATTTTGGAGACATAAGCTTGTTTACTATGAGTTTGAGCCAGATCAAAACTCGTGTCAGCAAACTGATCTAACTCGCTACTAAAGCCAAAAGTTTGACCATCCCAAGTTAATGTATAAGTTTGGATTAAGCAGGTTTGATCGGCTGGAAATTCTTGCAGTTGCCGTTTAATGGCTGCACAAAAAGCGGCACTGTGAGGATCGAGTGCAAGTAAAATAGTTGGTTTTGGCATGGGGACACTCTCAGAGTGCAAACTATAGGGCTAAATAATTGGCGTTGGGGACTTCCAAGAAATAAACGAACCACAGAGACACAGAGAACACAGAGGAATAAGGAGGAGAGAGTTTTTTTGCCAGTTTTTTTATTTGGAAGTCCCTTGCAGAACAGTGGGATAAATTGGGGCAAGCAGGGGAGGCAGGGGGTGAATTTTGGAAGTTGCTAAATAATTACATCTAAATCTTCCAGGTAAGCTTCAATTTCCTGGATTTCCATTTCTACCTGTTCTTGAATCTGGGCATCAACCTTGCCATCTTTTAAAACCTGATTGAGGTGATTGATGTAGTTTTGCAAAGTAAATTTGGCTTTGTCTTGGTCTTGATGGGTAATTCGCTCAACTTTGTCAGAAATTTCCTTGACTAGAGGCAAGTTACTTTTAAAAGCTTTAAATGCTGATTTGCGATCGCTTCCTAAAGGCAAAACTCCGCCCTCTAATCTTTTCGCTTGTTCTGTAGAAACAAAATATTTCTTACTTTGATTGACAACTAATTTATAAGGATCGGGTGCTAGCGCTAAAGCAAACCAACGCAACGCCCCACCATCATCTTCCGGTGGAATTAAATTAGCTAAGTTTGTCCAATTGCGATGTAAGTGTTTGAAGACTTTATTCGGATCTAGGTAAGCTGACTCCAGTTCCCTCATACCGTTGAATGCAAATAAGGGAACACCGACTTCCACCCGAAACAACATCACCTTATGAGGTTCGCCTGTCGGTACGAAAGAAGGATTATTATTTCCTTTAGGTAAGCGATTAGAAAGAGGTGGATCGCTAAAAATTGTGTTGTTGCTCTCTACTCCGTAATAATAAAATTCTGTGATTAAGTGTTGCTGTTGAATGGGAATTTCCGATACTTCATACTGCCAGAGAGGAACTGCAAGTTTGCCAAGTTGTTGCAAATCTTGTCCCGCATCTTCGGGATTACTATCTGCTAAAACCTCCTCAACAGTCATACTGGTGAGAGGATAGTAAGCTTCATTTACAAATTTCAGGATTTCGTTCTTGACATCTTCAGCTTTTTTCTCAGACCAATTGGTTAAAGTTTGAGACTGTTCTCGATGCCAACGGATAAAATCTTCGCCAGCAACTTTGGGGCGTTTCGATTGCAGGTTGATGCGCTGAATGGTGTGAATAAAGGGATTATCGTTACTTCCTTGACGATTGACCTCGTGATAACTCTGTTCTATATCTCGGTAAACTTTATCTAAGTTGCTGTGTAGACGCTGACACTTTTCCTGGATTTGCTCTACCTTCGCCCGTAGTAAACCATAGAGTTCAGCCGCTTTATCACACCGTTTCCAATGTAAATAAGTTTTCCACTTTTGGTCAGCCCGTTCTTTGTATCTCTGACAAGCTGCTTGGATCGTGTTTTTATTTGGGAACCAAGTTTCTGCAACTTCTTTAATTTTTTCTTCTTGTGGTTCTAATTTCAAAGCATTGAAACTGGATTGTGCCTCTTGCGATTTTTGCTGCACACCTTGCTGTAATTCGTCTAATTTTTGGGAAAGTTTGCTCAAAAATTCCAAAACATAAGCTAGCCCATTGGGACGGTTAAGACCGCGTTCCCAGAAAGTTGCGATCGCAGCAGATGCAGTTTGCTCTAAACGATAGAAACTCAATCCGAGTTCTTGAGCCGTCCGTTGTTCAAATTGATCCAACTGCCGTTTGTAGAGTTCTTTGATTGTCGGTAAAGCTGTGCGATCCTGACGGATTTCGCCAATTCTAAATTCGGGTTTCATCTGTCCGCCGCGATCACTTTCAGTCAACGCATTCAGGAGAGTAGTAGCTTCTGCTAACTTGCAATCTTCTAAAAACCGGGTGATGTCGCTTTCTAAATCAGGTGTTGCGGTAGATGCCATTAACTCATTCTTCAGCAAGCTTTGAGCATCCTCTAATTTCATCCGCTCGTATTGCTGTACTGGCAGAGTCAGGGTGGCAAAGCCAAAACTACAATAATTTATATTGCGTCCTCGAACTTTTTCACCAGTTGCCAGATAAGCGCGAATGTTATCAGCAACGTTAGCAGCGTCTAAACCGATTTGAGAACCAATTTGAATGTACAAACCATCTGCAACTAAATTTTGCAAATCGTCAGGACGACCGACTACAGTACCATTTTTGTTAACCCCGTCAATTAAAAATACAGCATCAAAGGGAGGGCGATCGGCTTTGATTTTTTTGATGCCATAATCAATTTCAATGCTATTAGATGGTGACAATCCCCAAAAATGCTCGATTTCCTTGAGAGCGCCATAGGCATTAGACTTTACCAAGTGAGTTTGGGGAATATTGGCAAACACTCTCGGTAAAACAAATACCCCTGTAATATTAGAAAAATTATTGAGATGTTGCCGTGTTAAAAAAGCCGTATCTAAGAATGTACCACTGCCCGTTCCACCCGCCAAACTGCCAACAATAAAAACTTCGACACCATCCCGGCTGGAAACTTGAAAGTTATCGGAAAATGCTTGTTTACTAGTGCGAATTTCGCGGACAGTATTGATTGCTTGAGCAATTAAAGCGTCAATATCGCCTACTTTCGCAAATAAGGCGAGCCGTCCCCGGGCCCGAATCTGTCCAGCGCCACTAATCAAGCTGGCTGCGGAAATATCCCTAGGCCACCATTCAGCGATGTGGTCGTTACGTGTTAGCGGTAGGGGATTTGCGACAGAAATTGCATAAAGTTCATTGGGTTCTAAGATAACCTTAGTGCCATCAGGTGATTTTTCTCGTTCTTGGATATTTTCAGTAGTATCAATAGAAATAAAACGAATAACTTCTGGAACTGAGCCGTAAACATCTATAAATCGCTTTTTAAGTTTAAGTACGACTTCATAACCCGTTCCTCCTAGCCCGATAACAACGGTAGGACGAAAAACAACCGTGGGACGCACAACCGTGGGACTTAACATTCACTTTCCTGTGATATTATTCAAAAGTTTGTCTGCCCACTGCCTGGCTCAGAGGGTCTTTGGTGTTCAATCCAGTTAAATTGCAACTTAACATTGCCAATCTGGATGATGTCCTCGTTGAAGAGTTCATCTGTATTTATATTTTTAGTATTGACAAAAATTACACCTTTCAAACATCGCAAATCTATATTCTTTTTGCCTAACCGCCAAACTGTGACTAACTCGGCATCAGAATTTGTTGCAGCAATGGCTGGTATCAATTCACTCAGGTATACTCTACCCTTGTGTAGGTTAGTGAGACTAATCTCTTCGTCTTCCGATGATTGTGGCAGTGGTTCTAGCACTACCAACGCTCCTTCTAAGCGTTTACGGTTGCGGAAATCTTCGACTAATTCCAAAGGGGTTTTGCGTTGAATCAAACAAATTACTATCAGGGTAATTAACAACACCAACAGCAGTAAGAGCAACCAAATAACTATTTTTCGCCACAGTGGCATCAAAATATACAGATGAACTTCTGTACTTACAGGATTAGCAATTGAGTTATCTGGGGTTAGGATTAGGGTAAAGGTGCGATCGCCTGCAAAACTACTATCAGTAATCTGCAACTGCACAGGAACTCTACTTTCTCCTGGTTGTAAGGATATGGCTGCTGAAGGTTCTGCTATAGAAACGTCTTTGAAATTGCCTTGCAGTTGTAAGCTAGCTGTTCCAGATATATTGCTGCGAACTACAAAAGTTTGGGTTTCAGTGGTTTTTCCTGCCTCTACTGAGCCAAAATCTATCTTTGTCGGTTGTATTTGCAGTTGTGACTGAATGGTTATAGGTAGGTCAATTTCTATTGGTGCGATCGCCTGATCTGCACTTATCAACACCAAGCGCAAGCTACTAGTGCCCCCCTTTGCCTGCGGTGGTATCTGTAAACGCACAGGAATGACTGTTGCTTGATTCGCAACTAAGTCGATGGTGCGATCGGGTGAAATTAAGCGAATACCACTTTGCTGAGGGTCTTCCAGCTGCAAACTTACCTTAGCATTGACATTACTAATACCATTAATATTGAGTGGTTCAGTAGTTGCTCCCGGTGATACTGGCGCTAAATTGGCAGTGGGTAAATTAACATCAAGTTTGGGTTTAATAAGCGCTGGTCGGATATTTTGAGCCAGTTGGTTTAGCTGAACTCCCCCAGGATCTCGTAATACCTGCCCTTTTCCACAAAGCGCTGGATTGCTAGCAAATTCATTTAGTTGCTTTTCGTGTTCTTTTAATCCTAAAGATACAAAAAATATATAGGGCTTACATTGTTGCTCACGCAAAAATTGTGTATTGCTAGGAATAAGAACAGGATTAGAAATACCACGCACATCTTCTAATCCGTCAGTTAAAAATACTATACTGACAGTCCGCCCAAGAGAATCAGCACGTTGGTTTAACGAGGCAGAATGTTGCAACGCTTTTTGCACAGCCTTACCTGTATGAGTACGCACACCTTCCGCCTGAAGTGAGCTAATTATTTGCTTGAGTTTACCCCTATCTGGATTACTGGTAATCTTGATATCATCTGCATTTAAAGCTACTTCTTTGTCAAAAGTATAAATAGTAACGGTATCGCCTAATCTGGCAGTGTTCACAAATTCGGTAATAGAATTCTTGACTGGTTCAAAAATATTTTTTGTTCCACCTACACCACGCATAGAAGCAGAAGTATCTACTACTAAAATCCAGTCAATTCCACCCTTAATGGCAGTTTGAGCAGATGCACTATATAAGTTAGAAATTGATATAAGAGCTAAAAAAAACATGCTTTGGATTGAACGAAATCTCAACCAATGATTGAAGTATCTAAAAATCATTGTTAGATTTCTCCATGCATAGTAATTTTGTATTCGTCTTTTGTAAAACAGTCATTTAACAATTGATATTTAATTCGTTTAATAACTTTAAATATACTGTTGTACCATCCATCTACTTCTCTTTTTGGTAAATTTAAGCTATCTTTATTTAATTATCCTAAATAGAAAATATTCTATTGATATCTAAATAATGGTTAGATATCAGAGAAAGCCCGATAATAATTAGTAATTATTTTTTAATCATATTATTATGTGTATTTTATGGAAACCTTTAACAATGGTTGTCTAACTAATTATTTTTTTTGCGAATAAAAATATGAATTATGCTAATCAATGTTTTGTCAAGTTATATGTTAGCTAGTTTTTCAAAAAATGTCATCTTTTTTTGCAAATGTGCAAGTTATTAAAAGCTACAAATTCAACTATTCATAGAGTCAGTAAATATATACAAAATAGTTGAGATAGCTGCCAAGATAACTTTATATTTCCGTTTAATTAGCCTTGACAGTCACAATGATAAATTGTTAGGGCTTGTGGTTATAGCGGTTCCAGTATAATTAACATACAGAAAGCTCCACTAAGAATCATGACCAACTAACGGTAAAAGTAAACGGCTAACTACTCGATTATCTGGTAACTGATAGAAATTTAACTCTCCTCCCAGTTCCAGCATAAGGTTTTGGCAGATTAGTAGATGTAAAGCTGGCGGTTGGTCGAGTTTGGAGGGAGCAAGGACATCTTTGGGTGTATTATCATGTAGTTCTGTAAGTAGCTGTGATTCGATCGCACCGTTATATGTAATCGACAGTTCTAGGGATTTCGGATGTTCGGTTCCTCCAGTTGTAGAAGAATACTTTGCCTCTGAGGGTTTTGACGCATCTAAACGGCGACACCAAATGTCAATTCTGCTGCCGATTGGAGAACGGTTACAGGCAGTAACCAATAATTCATGGATAACTAATTCAATTTTGACAATATCACCAGCGATCGCCATTGTGGATTGAGGGCTGGTAGGAATGCTTTTAGCTAATGCAGAGTTCTTGGGCGGTTCTGGATCATCGATTGATTGTCCCAAGCCGTGTACACCAATCCACAGCTTTTGTTGTTTGAGTAAATTTTCGATGCGTTCGAGCGATCGCTTTAGTAAACTGGCTATGGGCATAGTTTCCCAACTGATATGTAGCTGCCAGTTCTCAAGTTTGAGCATTCCACTCATGGAGGCGGTTGTCTGGTCTAATTGTCTTAGCAATAACTGGTAGCGCATCTGAGTCAGTTCATTAGCAGGGATGCCTAAATCATGTATTTGTTTCAGGGATAGCGCCGTTATTCTTTGAATTTCCTCTAGGCGACGATGTTTGTACCAGTTGAGTTGTCGTAATTCTTCTGTCGTGGATTCTAGAAGGCGGGTAATTTGCTTTTGACGACGCCACCAAGCTAATTGAGTAACCAGAGTTGCGATCGCATTTAGGCTTTGTTGTAACCAGCGACGCTCTTGATAGTCTGCTAATAATACTACTCCTGTGATTTCATAATCAGCATTAGTACGTAATGCCATGACCAAAATTTGACCTTTATCTGGAGTATTTAACCATTTTCGAGTTTCTGGGGGTAAATTATCCACTTTCAAAGTCAAGTAATTTTCCGTAACCAGTGCCCACTGAATTAAGGCTTCAGACTGGATAGAAATAGGTGCATCAGAAGAAATCCCAAATTGGCTATTGTCAACCACCCCAGGGATAATTTCTGCCCAATTTTCACCAGGCGACCAGGATAGTAGTAACGCTAATGGACAACCTAGAATTGATGCTATTTGTTCGAGTGCTGTCTGTTCTAAACGATTTTTTTTAACCTCGTTGCTGTTCTGAGTTTGTGTCAAGACGTTGAGGCATTGCTCAAAAGCCTGGGAAGTTTTTTGCTGCTGGGTAGTACGGTTGTGCAATTGCCACTGACGAACAATCACACCAATTTGTTGACTAACAGCCCACAGTAACTCTTTTTCCAGAGTTGTCCAAGAGCGATGGGTTTCATGAGTGATGAGCAAAATTGCTGGTGGGGTATGACCGTGAGTGCATTTACAAATAAGTAGCGATCGCACTCCATTTTCTAATAACAAGGGCCGCCAGTTAAAAAAGCGTAAATCTTCATCTAAATTTTCAATTTCTAGCGCTTCAGTTGAACGTTGCAAAAGCTGTCCATCTATTTCTTTGAGAATATTCAAGCTAAATGTCAACGCTCGCCGATTATGGGGCTGACTTTGGTAAATAAATTGATAATTATTCTGTTCAGGATCGTACTGCAACAGCAAAAAGCGGGTAGCTGCTAGTCGAGTTAAAACTCTTTTAGCACAGCTGTGCAAAGTTTCCTGAAGTTCATGTTCGCTATAGATACCTTGGGCAACTTGACTAGTTAGTTGGGCATCCTCTCGAATCTGTTTGATAGTACTTTCCATAGTTTCGTTAGGTGCAATTAGGGAGATTAAACCAGCCACACCCTGAACAAAATTTTTGTCTGCCTCCGTCCAGATTCGAGGTTCATTGCTTTCTACCGCCAGAAAACCGAGCAAGTTCTTTTGCCAGATAATTGGAGCAGCCAAGAGCGATCGCACCTTCAGCTTTTGCAGTAATTTCGCTGTAAAATGGCTCTTTAAAGAACTGCGTGCATCACCAATCGAGACAATTTGGTTGACTGCCAAAGCATAATAAAAGTCGCTCAAGTCCTGTACAGTCATTCCCGCCGCTTGCTGAATGCTAGAATCGCGATCGATTTTGACAAGCTGATTGCTCATCCGACACCAAAAGTAGCGCCCTTCCCGCTCAAACCAGTAAACATTTGTCCGGCTAGGGGAGACAAATTTATGAGTTGCTTGTACCCCTGCTTCTAGTCTTTGATTAAGGTTAGGGAGGGTGCGTAAATTTTCAAGTAATTCTAATAATGGCTCATCGGTTCGCTTGGTTTGCTTTTGCTGCTTATGCATTTCCTGCTGATAAAGCAATGCCCCCAATTCACCTAAAACCATCATCAAACGTGCTTTTGCTTCCCCTGTCAGTAGATAGCCCCAGCGTTCTGAACCCAGTAACAGCAAGCCCAAGCAACGATCTTTATAGCGAATTGGTAAAATAATCGTTCCTTTAATCTGCAATTTTTCAGCGATTTTGCGCCATTCGGCGGCGCGGATTTCAGTTTGTAAATCAGCTATGCCCAAGGGATGTTGTTCAATCACCACTTGCTCTAATAAGTCGCCAGGGCTGAGAACAACCTTCTGGTATAAAAAGCTTGTGTCACGATCCGGTGTAATGCCGCCTTTGCCGAATAATATGTGATTTAGGCGATCGTAAAGAGCAATCCAAATCAGTCTGTAGTCAAACTGTTCTTTAAGATAAGAAATAGTAATTTCAATCAGAACGTCAACATCATCTTCTTCTCTGAGGTTCTGAAGGACACGCCCCAAGGAGAGGATCTGCTGTTCGGCGGCTATAGGTTTTTGCGGCTGCCCCATCTGATTTATTGGTTAACATAACTTGTAATATATAAGATGCCCAGAAAAGCACCCTGAGTAATATTGCGACAAGTGTTTAATGTTGAACCTGAACAGCTTAATAGGAAATTAAGCTAATTGTCATTCAAATTGCATTCCGCGTCTTTGCGTCTTTCTAGCGATTTGAACTATGCAACTTAAAATAGCTGCCTCCTGCCTCGTGAATGTTTAACTCAAATTAAATAACTTTTGCATGAAGTATCTTTTATGCCCAAGTGGGTAATTTTCTTGAAAACCAAATACAGTGTAGCCTTGAGATTCATAAAATTCTTTAGCTTGAAAGTCTAATGTCTCAAGATGAACCCCTACACAGTTTTGCTTTTGACCTTCTTTTTCAGCAATTTTAAGGATATTGCTTCCAATCCCTTTACCGCGTAAGCCTTCTTGAACAACTAAGACTCTGATATAAAGCCAATTGCAACCGATTTCGCCCATAACTCCACCAACAATCAAGCCTGATTCATCTCGTGCAAAAACTGCTACAGGTTGCCACTTTGACAACGGAAAAAAATTTTGATTGAACTGGCGAATCATTTGGATGACTGTCATCCGATCCTGCTGAGTTACTTCCTGTTCTACCTGAACTGTAATCATCCTGATTCTGACTTCTGATTTCTGAGTTATTCTTTATAAAAGCTAATGGATATTTATAAATTTGCAATTAGTCCGCTTTTGTTCAATGTGGTAAAAACAGACCCGGAGTGGTTACATCAGCAGACGATTCGCAGTTTTAATGGGCTATCGCAAACGCCTTCTAGTTGGGTAAACCAACGCTTACAAAAATCTTTATGTTTGTACGATTCCCGCCTAGAACAAAATTTGTTTGGGCTAAATTTCCCAAATCCGGTAGGATTAGCAGCTGGCTTTGATAAGGATGGAGTCGCTGCTGGTATTTGGCCTAACCTGGGTTTTGGCTTTGCAGAACTAGGAACTGTAACTTTTCACGCACAGCCAGGAAATCCGCGTCCCCGTTTGTTTCGCTTGCCGTTGGATAAAGCCGCTCTCAATCGCATGGGCTTTAATAATCTTGGTGCAGCAGTGATGGCAGAACGTTTGAAACAGCAGTCAACCCACTTAATACCTATAGGGATAAATTTGGGTAAATCTAAGGTAACTCCTCTAGAAGAAGCCGCACAAGATTATCTTGATAGTTTTCGCTTACTCAAGGATTTGGGAGACTATTTTGTTGTTAATGTCTCTTCCCCTAATACGCCGGGGTTGCGATCGCTCCAAGATGCTTCTATGCTCAGTGCCATCTTGAATTTATTGCAACAAGAAAATACTTCACATAAACCTATTTTTGTCAAGATAGCGCCAGATTTAGATTGGGTTGCGATCGCTGACATTATTTCTTTGGCTAAAACCTACCAATTGGCGGGAATTATCGCCACTAACACCACCATCAGCCGTGATGGACTGAAAACCCAAGTGATTGACCAAACTGGCAAATTACCCCAAGAAGAAGCTGGCGGAATTAGCGGTGAACCATTGCGCGATCGCTCTACTGAGGTAATTCGTTTTATTTGGCAGCAAACCCAAGGAGAAATCCCAATTATTGGCGTTGGTGGCATTTTTTCCCCAGATGATGCTTGGGAAAAAATTACTGCTGGTGCTAGCTTGATCCAAGTTTATACAGGCTGGATTTATGAAGGCCCACTGATGGTACGCCGAATTCTAGCAGGATTGCTTGCCAAACTAGAACAAAACGGATTAAATTCCATCAACGAAGCTGTGGGTTTACAAACAAATATTCCAAAATTCTAATTACGAATTACGAATTACGAATTACGAATTGTTTTACCCTTCTTCCTCCACTGGGAAAAACTCTTTAGTTCTTTCCGAGTATGACCAGGCAATACCATCAGGGTCTTTACTGCGACTCCATTCAGGAAACTCTGGATCGTTTCGTCGTTTATAAACCGTACTGGAATAGACATTTAACCTTTTGGCAAGTTCAGATTGAATGAGAGAGCCAAAAATTAACTGTTTTTCCAGTGATCGTTTATCTTTTTCATGGGTTAGCTGTGGTTGCGATTCAGTTTCTGGTTCCTCCTGTGGGATTGATGGTGGTGCTAGGAGCGATCGCGCAGTTTTAGTAACTGCTTGAGCAGGAAGCTCTTTAACAGGCTCACTACTATCAAGAATATTGCCGAGGATACTTGCAGTTATAAAGTAATAAGACTGTCCTGCATCTTCGGAGTTCACTATACTTGCACCAAATTCCGAGGCTTTACTATCCAAGTAGCGTTTTGCCGTTGTTCCGGGAAAATTGCCCTTGATTGCCAAATCCATTGGCGTAAGTCTGCCTTGATTTTCTCGAACCAACTGATGAAAAATTGGGTTAACTCGTACAGTCCACTGTTGCCATTGATATTCCTGCCAAAGCTTGAAGCCAATTACCAGAAACATTAGCGCTAGTAAAATTCTCCAGGTAGCAACCAGGAAAATAATCAAAAACGAGATGGGCAAAAGTAGAACGAGAAAAGCCTTGCCGTTGTTTTCTATGGGTTTTTCACTCATGCCGATTTTTGCCAAGTGAATTTTAGGAAATAATATTATCTATATTGGCAAAAATTGTGACACTTTTTTGTATCTTTTGGCAAAGTTACGGCAAAATTTTCGGCAAAATCTTTACTGGATAAGTGTTGCAAGCCTTCTGAAACTAGAAAATTTGTACTTTTTCTGCGATCTGACAAAAGTTCTTACCCGCCAAAAAAAGAGGGTTTTTGACTCAGCCAACATTCTCTAAGTATTGTAAAAGCGGTAAGCCTGAATGCTTTGACAGTTTTATCGGTAACAGGTCAGTGCATAGGCAATCGGTATTTACCCAGTTTTACCCCAAAAATCTTGAAAGGCTTTGGAAAAACCCTAAAATTCCCATTAAAAAAGAGCTTAGAAGCCCTGTAAAGGTTCTATTTATTAAAAGGCGGCACCCGGATTTGAACCGGGGGTGGAGGTTTTGCAGACCTCTGCCTTACCACTTGGCTATGCCGCCATACCCACGCTATAGAGCTTTTTTGCTTCCCGCTTAAGGAGTAAACAGCGTCAGTTTAACAATAATAGCACGAGATTGCGAGGTAGAGATAGTGGGTTAACTGGATGTTTCTGGTAGTCTTTAGTTTTGCGATCGCCGTTTAGATTCTTGTTATGTGTGGATTAGCTAGCGATCGCTAATCAGAACTTCTGTCATAATGAGCAGGGATAAAAGATTGCGATGCAGCTAAATGTGAGCATCGAGCGCGTTAATTAGCTTGACTTCATCGGCAAAATTCGCCCATCGAACAAAGTGAAATGGGCCGGCGATGGAACCCCACAGACGCTCATCAGTTTCTAAATCCCTTCCTCGGTCGAGGCTAAAAAATTCTTTAGCGTCAATCTCAAATTCGTTATCTAGATAAGTATTTTTGCCGTCACGAACCACAATACAGCCTTTACCAGGTTCAACTCTGCCTTTAAAGCTTTTACCTGTCCACTCTACAACCATGTTGCAACCTGACATTTTTTCCAATTGATCAACGGATAAAACTTTTAAACGTTCAGGTTCACGAGATGCACCGTAAAATTTTTGTTCTTCTTTGACCGTGTAGTGTTCAATAACAATGTGGTTTTCTGCCGGAATCAAGTTCATGACCCGCATCCGGTAAGGTTGATTGAGCATAAAGTCATAAGCTTGTTCGAGAAACAAACTTACGCCTGAAAATAATTCCAAGGGAAGGGGACGGATACACACACGAATGTGGGCATAAAAAGGCGGATTTTCAAAAGCTTGTTCTTGATTACTAAAGTCAGCTGCCATCCACCGGGCTAAGGTAGCAATATCAGTAGAATGAGTCACGTCGCTTCGCTCCGAATTCAAAATTCAAAATTCAAAATTAATAATCCGCACAAATAAGTTTCGTTGTATATCCTTTTTTTGCCGATTATTATTAATCAATCTGTCTGTCGTTTAAAATTTATTTGTGATTATACCATTTTAGATTTAGCATTGAAAATCAGCTTGCTGTATCTAGCTTGGCGTAAATTCATTTATCGAACAGAATTCAGGAGTCAGGAATCAGAATACAGGAAAGGTATTCTGTATGACTGGCGGATGAATAATTGGGTTTAAGACCCCCACCAAATTGAAAATTTGGTGGTCTTCAATCCTGCGCCGGTCTGAATCTCCGACTGATTGATTCTGACTCCTGAATTCTGACTTCTGAATTCTTCTTCAACACAATTATTTTGTAATTTGGGATTATTTTGACACTCGCTAAATTAAAAAATATTAGCTGCGATCGCAATTTTCAATAAACAATTTATATATTACGATCGCTTGTTTTTCCAGGCTGCTTAAAATCCCATTGCCTCGGCGACTGCACCCAATTCTGCTGCAATCCCCTGTTTAAATTGACTGTGATTGTGTTTAATGGCTGTATCTGGGTCTTTTAAACCATTGCCTGTGAGGACACAAACTACTGTCGCTCCTGTGGGAATTTGATCTTTTACCTGCAACAAACCAGCTACAGAAGCGGCACTAGCAGGTTCGCAGAAGATCCCTTCTGATGATGCTAAAAGTCGATAAGCGTCGAGAATTTCTGCATCGGTGACGGCGTGGAAATTTCCCTGACTTGCGGTTTGGGCTGCAACAGCTAATTCCCAACTAGCAGGGTTGCCAATGCGAATTGCTGTTGCTAGGGTTTCGGGATGCGCCACGGGCTGACCGTGTACTAATGGGGCTGCACCTGCGGCTTGGAATCCCATCATTCGGGGTAAGCGATCGCACTTTCCATCTTGATGATATTGACAAAAGCCCATCCAATATGCTGTGATGTTTCCTGCATTGCCCACGGGGATACATAACCAATCTGGTGCATTACCCAGCGCATCGACGATTTCAAAGGCTCCTGTTTTCTGCCCTTCTAAACGGTAGGGATTGACCGAATTTACCAAAGTGACTGGATAGCTTTCGGCCATCTCGCGGACAATTTCTAGGGCTTGGTCAAAATTCCCTTTAATTGCCAATACTTCTGCACCGTAAAGTAATGCTTGGGCTAATTTGCCCAGTGCCACATAACCATCGGGAATTAATACGAAAGCATTCATCCCTCCGCGCCTTGCATAAGCGGCGGCGGCGGCTGAGGTGTTACCCGTGCTGGCACAAATTACTGCTTTTGCTCCTGCTTCCTTGGCCTTGGAAATTGCCATAGTCATCCCCCGGTCTTTGAAGCTGCCGGTAGGATTCAGACCATCATATTTTACAAAAACCCGGACTTGTCTGCCAATACGTTCTGCGATCGCTGGCACTGGTATTAGAGGTGTGTTGCCCTCCAAGAGAGTGACGACCGGTGTTTTTTCGCTGACAGGCAAGTATTGGCGATAGGCTTCTATCAGTCCGGGCCAGGGTTGGCGATAAGATTTAGCAACAGACAGGCTCAAAGTCACGGGATTTAAAATTTCTTAATGTTAAGGATTGGATATTTTAGAGAAATGGCAGATGGAAGGGCAGGAGGGGAAGACAAAGAAAGTGAATTTTTCTTTCCCCTGTCCCAGTCATTTAATTGCAAAAGAATATTACTCAAGAATATTATTTTTTGTGGTGCAGGTGTTTCACTTGCCATTTTTATTTAGAATACCAGTTAAATAGGCAATGCGCTGTCTTTCGTTGGCAGTAGCCTTGGGCTAGTACTTGCCTGAGTCCTTCCTAACATTTTTTCAATCTTGGGCTTCGTTGCCATTTTGCCTGAAAATTTATTCCGAGGCTAATAGTCCTCTCGAAAGAACTAAATCCAAAATTTTCATCCAAAAACGTCGTTAAACAGACTTGGGCTAGTGTTTTCTTTGGAACACAGCCACTATAATCGCCGTCTCTGATGATTGAACCTGAAAGCCATTAGAGTAATTGATGAAAAATATACAATATTTTAATAAAGCTTAAAAGAGCATTATTATAATATTTCTAATGGTGTGAGTTAAATTGTGGATTTAATAAGGCTATGTCTACTTGTTTATCTAGTGTTTCCGATCGCGAGTCCCAAGCCAACTGGGTCAGTAAACTAACCAAATCTTATTATCAAGACGATCAGCAAGCTAAGTTTATGCATTTACAAGCCGAGGTAGACTCTCTGTTGCAGCAGTTGGAGAACCTGAAGCACCAACGTCTAGCCGACACTGACACTAACCAAAAAGAATAAGTCAATTTTGGAAATAACGGTCGCCACTGCCTCTTTAATTTAAATTTGATAAAGGGGCGTGCTATTCAAAGCGCTGATTTTTCTCTGACCAGCGCCTCAGACTGTAGTTATGAGCATTTTCTACTAATAAAGCTAAGGATTGCACGTCTGAAAGCTTGGCGATCGCAGAGAGTCTTTGTATATTTCCTGTAAAATCAGTGTAAATGACTTCATTGCGATCAGACAAAATTATAGTCCGGTCGCGGCGTTGCTCCTGAATTTCAGGTGGAGACTGATTTAAAGATGTTATTGCTGCTGCTGAGATAGTCAGTATTATTTCTGGTTTAACGTTATTTGTTAAATCAATGACTTGAACAGGCCAATCACCCAAGCTTTCCTGCATCTGCTCAAAACTAGGAATAGCGCCAGCCGCAACTTCACCAGATTGCTGTAAAGATTTCCACACACTCGATAATATTACTTTCACCCCTTGAGGATTTTGTTGATGCAGTTCTTGTAAAGTAATGGGAGATGGTTGTACCCATTCAAGCGCTGCATTTGTCAAGCCTAAAGGTTTGGGTTGGAGAACATCCTTTTGATTCTCTGGAATTTTTGGGCCAGCAGCTAATAGGCGCAAAACTTTACCCCGTAGTTGCACCGCTTTGATAGCGGCTATAGTAATTTTTTGTTCTCCATTTGGCAACCAGACTACAATCTGGATTTCAGGGTCAGAAGCGATTCCCAAAGTTTTCCATAAAAATTTTCCAGCGTCAATTTTGGTTGGGTTCAAATTCTCAAAGGGGGAATTTAACCAACGTTTCCCATCATTAAATGCACTCACCTCTACTTGATACCAAACTTGATTATCTGTGAGTTTCAAGTCTGCTAAGGAATTTGGTTGCAGCCACTCGCTGCTAGTAACTTGAGTGATTGGTTGCACAGTACCAACAATCTGACTAGGGTGAGTAGAGGATATTTGTGATTTTGTCCCCTCACCATTGAGTCTTGTTAATAGACCTTGTATATAGGCAAGATTATCTTTGGTAATTTTTGGTTGCGTCTTTAACCAGGAATTAGCATGTTCTTCTCCCTGCTGAACTTTCAAAATCAAGGCGAACCAAGCTTGCACCTCTAGTCTATTTGGATTTACCCGCAACGCTGCGGCTGTACGATTCCACAACCGTTTTTTATCGGCTTTGAGTAGAGTAATAATTTCTTGAGTATTATGTGGCGACGCTTCAAACATCTGTAAAGCTTTCTCCCAGCGACCATCAATCAAGTCTGCTAGTACTTGTTGACTCGGACTTGCCCATTTTTTCTGGGCTTGGGTTTTGGTAAGTTGGGAGTGCAAGCGAATCAAATCCATCTGCGCTTGTGCCGCCTCTGGTAAAACTCCTTTGCGCTGTTTCTTGATGAATTTCAACCATTCAAAAGCTGGTGTCCACAGACCACTACGGGCAATTGACAGGGCGTTTTGGTATGCAGAATCTTTTAGGACTGATGATTTGAGGGTAATCGCCTCCAATTCAATTGGCTTGAGAAATAACTTCACAGGTTTGACTTGATAAACCTGGATGCGTGGTTCTAAACCTATAGTTTGGTCAACAACTAACTCTTTTTTCGCATCACCAGTTACCTGCTGCCATCTAGGTAATTGTCCGTTGGAAGTCCAAGACAACATTTGTAGTAAATTGGTGCGCTCTGGGTTGTAGTATACAACCTGACCATAAGCAGCAGTTCCTTCTTGGCGTTTACCCCGCAAATTGAACCAAACCCCTGGTGATGGTGTCGCACCGTCAAAGCGTTGCACTTCAGTTAAAGCTAGGGGAATGCTGATATCTTGGAGTTCTGATGTCTCATCCAGTGAGGGAGAAATCACAGAGGATTCTTCTGGCCCAGTTATGGGTAATTGCGTAGCTAGATAGTAATAATTTTCTGACTGAGATTTAAACTCTAACTCTTGTGATAGCTCGTAAACCCTGATTTCCACAAGTTTTTTACAATCAGATTGACAATTAGGACGCTGCTGTAAAACTGGCAGTAAAAAAGAGTCTTTCGCATTTTGATGTAAAGGTAGAGTTTCCCCAAATATTTGGTTTTTTTGGCTTAAATCGAGTTGAATTTGTTTGAGGGTTTTGGGGCGTTCGTGCTTACCAAGGGGGATTTGTGCCCATGCAGGTAAAATTTTATTTAGCCAGCTTACCTCGTCTGGATTGTAGATGAAGAGAACGCTAATCCAGGCAAAAGCCATAACTAGACTAGCACTACTCAATAGAATTGTGATCGCTAGCGTTGACGATAACCAACTTCCCCGTTTTAGCTTTTTCTGGGGTTTTTTAGCGATGCGTTTCATTACACCTGTATCAGGTTTATTTTGTTTAGAGGCTTTTGGTCTCAGCTTGCGTGAACGATTTGCCATAGATTGGGAATTAGAAATTAAAAATTGGGAATTGAGAAAACTCTTTCCTAGTTCCCAGTACCCAATACCCTGTTATACTCGTCCTTTCAGAAGTTGCCCAGAAAGATTTAAGTCGAATTTTGAATAAAATCCGTAAATTTTCCCAGGTGAACGCTAAACAATAGCGAATACACTCTTCACTTAAGTATGTGAGCAGAGTGTAAAAAGTTGAAAGGTATATTTATTAGCCGCAGTCATCGCAAAACCTGGATGCTCGCATGGTTACTAATTGCGGGAGTAAATGGAGTTGCAGAAAAAGCATCAGCACAAGAGTACATCAATATAGAAACTACTCAAGCACAGGAGAGTGTAGATTCAAATTCTCCTCCCTTCTCCTCAATAAATCCGATGGCGCAAGTTACATCGGTTTCTCAACTTAAGGATGTACAACCTAACGATTGGGCATTCCAAGCATTACAGTCCTTGGTGGAACGCTATGGTTGTATAGCAGGCTATCCAGATAGTAGCTATCGCGGTAATCGCGCCTTAACTCGGTATGAATTCGCCGCCGGAGTGAATGCTTGTTTAGATAGAGTCAACGAATTAATCAGTACTGCCACCAGCGATTTAGTCACCCGCGAAGATTTAGCAATAGTACAAAAATTGCAGTCAGAATTTGCCCCTGAATTGGCAACTTTACGGGGCCGTGTCGATAGTTTAGAAGCCAGAACCGGCGAAATTGAAGCCAACCAATTTTCAACAACCACTAAACTTAGCGGATTACTAATAGTTGGTATTCAAGGAAGGACTAGCAATCGTGGTGATGTAAATCCTAGAGATGGACAAAAAGATACAGATGATGCAGGGACAAACACTAATGTCATATCCCTGGCACAACTATATTTAACTAGTCAACTCACTCCTAGTAGTTACCTGTTTACAGGTCTTATAGATGGTAACGGAAAAACTACACCTAGATTTACCAATAGTGTTTCCCGAAATGATGTTTTACTTGGCTATGAATTTCCTACAGATAGCTTGATTGTAAGTGACCTCAATTTTCATTGGCTGGTGACAAATAAATTGGCAGTAATGGTGGGAACAGAAGGTATAAGTATGCCTGCTGCCTTCCGAGGCCCCAATCGGGTAGAAAGTGCTGCAACAGGGCCGTTGTCTTATTTTGCTCAAAGGAACCCCATCTTAAATATGGGATATGGTCACGGCGGTATAGCTATTGATTGGCAATTTGCTAAACGCGCTAGTTTACAGGCTATTTATACTAGTTATCAACCAGGAAATTCCGAGAAAGGTAGCGGTTTATTTGATGGAACCACCACTACAGGTGTGCAATTGCTGTTGACACCAACGGATACTCTAGATTTAAGTTTATATTACGTCAACAATTACTCTTCAGATGGGTGTTTGTTAACCTTTGTTGGTGATGAATGCTTAACTACAGTTAATAGCACTACCGGAAAATCAGCACCTTTGCAAACTAACGCCGTGGGTGCGACTTTAACTTGGCAAATTTCACCCCGTATTAGTGCAGGTGCGTGGGGTGGTTATACTAAATCTTATATTCCTGGGCAATCGGGAAATGTAGAAACGACGAATTATATGGTGTTTATGAATTTCCCTGATTTATTTGCTAAAAGAAATTTAGGCGGAATTTATGTTGGTCAGCCTCCTAAAATTACTAGTAGCAATTTACCTCTAGGAAATAATGTCCCTGATTTTATTAATACTGGTTTAGGACGTTCAGGTGGACAACCAGGGACGACCACTCAAATTGAGGCATTTTATCGTTTTCAGCTAACAGATAATATGAGCATTACACCAGGAATAATTCATATCTTGGAGCCTGGTCATACACCAGATAGCGACTCTGTTACCATCGGCATTCTGCGGAGTACTTTTACTTTTTAATTCTGCTTACACGTAAATATTAGACCTCTTGCAAAAGTCAAAAAATCAAGAATCTCACTACTCTGTTTAGCCCCGCTCAACATGACAATTTAAGCATTTATGCAAGAGGTCTATTATTAAACTTAAGTAGTGAACAAGACTCCAAATAGCATAAGCAACAAAAAGGACGGGGGTTAGCCCGTCCTTTGTCTCTCAAAGATTTGTCTAATCAAGCTTCTACTTTATTCGGGGTTCTCGTATTAACCACCGGCCACAGCCGGGACAATACTTACTTCATCGCCATCTTTCAGTGCTGTGTTAATACCATCTAAATAGCGGATGTCTTCGCTATCGACGTAAAAATTTACAAATCGCCGTAGCTTCCCTTCGTCATCGCACAACCGCGATTTAATCCCAGGAAAGCTTTGTTCTAATGAGTCCAATAATTCAGCAATGGTGCTACCGTTGGATTCTAGAGTAGCTTGATTATTAGTCAAATTCTGAAGAGTCGTAGGAACTAAAACTTTTACAGCCATAGAAGTACAAAGTGAAGAGTTAGGAATACAGTTAAGAGTTAAAAGTTAGGAGTTATGAATCAAAAACTCATAACTCCTAATTTCTAACTAAACGAGGACTTGTTGCCATTCCAAGCGATCCAAAGTACGCGATCGCTCTAGGGCGCGTTCAAAACTATCTAGTTTAGCATCAATAGTCAAGGGTTCACCAACATAGCCTTGGATTGCTTCTTGGGTTTTTAGACCATTGCCGGTGATGTAAACCACGGTAGTTTCATCGGGATCAATTTTGCCAGCTTCTACCAATTTTTTCAGCACGGCCACGGTTGTACCACCAGCCGTTTCTGTGAAGATGCCTTCGGTTTCTGCTAGCAGCTTGATGGCATCAATAATTTCTGCATCATTGACTGATTCAATATTACCACCAGTCTTCTGAGCTAACTCTAGAGCATAAACGCCGTCTGCTGGATTGCCGATCGCTAACGATTTCGCAATTGTATTCGGTTTAACTGGTTTAATAAAGTCGCGTCCTTCTTTAAAGGCTTGGGCGATGGGTGAACAACCCTCAGCTTGAGCGCCACTGAAACGGACGCTCTTGTTTTCTACTAAACCAACTTCGATAAATTCTTGGAAACCCTTATAAATTTTTGTAAACAACGAACCCGATGCCAAAGGAGCAACAACATGATCGGGTAGTTCCCAGCCTAGTTGTTCTGCAACCTCAAAACCTAGCGTCTTGGAACCTTCGGAGTAATAAGGACGTAGATTAATATTGACAAAACCCCAGCCATGTGTATTAGCAACTTCTGAGCAGAGACGATTTACTTGATCGTAGTTACCTTTGACGGCCATTAAGGTGGGACTGTAGATCAAACTACCGATAATTTTGCCGGCTTCTAAATCTGCGGGGATGAACACACAACAGTCTAAACCGGCATGAGCTGCGATCGCAGCTGTAGAATTTGCCAAGTTACCAGTGCTAGCACAAGAAACGGTAGTGAAACCCAATTCTCGCGCTCTCGATAGAGCAACTGATACCACCCGATCCTTAAAGCTAAGGGTGGGCATATTAACCGCATCATTTTTTATATAAAGCTTATTTAGACCCAGGCGACGGGCAAGACGGTGGGAACGAACCAAGGGAGTCATCCCCGTTCCCACATCTATAACGTTGTCAGTTGCGACAGGCAAAAAGGGACGGTAGCGCCAAATTGAATTGGGCCCAGCTTGGATTGTTTCACGAGTGACAGTCAGACGCAGGGCGCTGTAGTCATACTTGACTTCTAACGGCCCAAAACATAACTCACAAACATTACTGGCTTTGAGTTCATATTCTGCACCACATTCCTTACACTTCAAGGCTTGAAAGTAGGCAGTGCTGGTTTGGTTTGGGGTTTGGGTTTGGGTTTTGATTGCCTGAGTCATAACTAGCTTTCCCTGTTTGTCTGTCGGCTGTCGACTGATAGTAACACGAGCAAAAATACCAGTCAAACATACCCGACTAAAAATGTCGGGTATCCTTGGTATTCAAGAGAATCATTACTGTAAAATTTTTATAGACGCAATGGTTGCACCTAGTATTTACACTTATATTTACTGGTTCTGAAATCAGATAATAGTTTTAGTTACTCAGTTTTAATACTGATTGTGTCTATGCTTAAAATGCATTTCTTATATGCTTTATTTGCATTTGATTAAATCAAGATCACTTTATATTGCGATCCAGATCACCGAGTTAATTTTTTGTATTTTTATACCAATGACTCTGCACAGTATTAGCATACATAGCAGCGAATATTCGGAAGTGCTTTTAAATATAGGTTGTAGCATGTTTTACTTCTGTTTTAAACACTAAAATTGCAATATGTGTTGCCAAAATAAAGTTAATTTTTCAGCTTTTATCCACTCATCCATCGCTAGAGAAGTTACTTATTTATACGGAAGTATTTTTCTGCTATAAAAGCTACATTACTATTTACATAAAAGGTTGATCGGAACACAGTAGTAAGTTACCCATATTTGCGATCGCTAGCTTTGATAATCAACGGTAAGCGTAAAACAAGTAGGCAATAACTTTTCTGCCTATTGCCTCAATCTAGTTTTTCAGGAGTAGTTAATAAGTTCACTCCAAAGATATACACCGCCCAAAGCCTTAAGGTTTTGGGCCAGTCTAGTCGGTAGTTCTTTAAGGAATTGCCGAACTTTATCCTGTCTCGAAACCCAAGAAACAAGTTCAGCAAATAACAAACTACTTTCATGGTAAACCGAAACAAACCCATCAACAGGCAGATCCAGCCTTACCAATGTTTAATAGCAACAGCATTATTAACTGGTAGCTTTTTCCAATTTATTGCACCTGTATTAGCTGAAGGTACTACTGCGGGTATATCTATCAGTAACACCGCGACAGCAACCTATGAAGATCCCAATGCGCCAGGGAGTCCTATCAATTCTACATCTAACACTGTCACCGTAACTGTAGCAGAGGTGGCTGGTATTACTGTTACAGGTTCCGGGATTACAAATCAAACTACCCCAGGTGGTAGTACTAATCCTGGTGATACACTGGTTTACACTTACACTGTAACCAACGTTGGTAACGACCTCACCAAGTTCCAGATTCCTAACTTAGCGACAACAACAGGCCCAGCCACAGTTTCGGGTCTATTACCTGGTAGTACCACATCTGGTAACTTACAATACAGCACTGATGGCGGTACAACCTGGATAAATATCCCTGCTGGTGGACTAACTACAGGCGCGATCGCAGTTAATGGTACTGTGTTGGTGCGTGTACCAGTTACTGTGCAGGCTGGCGCTCAAACAGGCGATACTATCACTGTCAGATTAGGCCAAACTCCTGGTGATGCTCAAAACCAACCCCGGATTGCTGATGGTGGTGACGTTTACACTGTAGATAATGGCAATGCAGCCGGAGCGCCAGTCAATGGTGTCAGAGAAGCCAGTGCTACCCAGCAGATTAAAGTAGGAAATACTGCTAAAACTCGGGCGTTAGCAACTATCCTCAAAACTAGGACAGCCTATGATAATGCTGGTACTTCTGGTACTTTAACTGATGACTTACTAACTTATGGTTTGAGCTTGCGGGTTGAGAGTAACGACGTTACTAATACTGGTATTACTCCCGCAGCTTTGACTGGTACAAATATCACTGTTGATTTTCAACCGTCATCCCCCCACATCTTAGTTTCTGATGCGATTCCGGTAAATACAGTTCTTAAGAGTGTTCCAATTGCTCCGGCAGGTTGGAAAGTAGTTTATACAACTACTTCTACTAGTACAAATGCTGAAGCAGCTACGTGGACAACTGTCCAACCAGCCTTGAATTTAATTACACGGGTTGGTTTTATTAACGACACTACCGTTGTTTCTTCAGTTGCTACTGGGACAACTGTTAACGGTTTTAGTATCCAAGTTCAGGCTACTGGTGCAACTGGAAATGGCCCAGTAACCATTAACAACATCGCTCAAGTAGTCGGTACAACTGTTGGAAACCCGAACACCAAAGTCTATGACAACTCAGGAGACCAAAACCCAGGTAACTTTAACTCCACTAATAGCACCTTTCCTACTACACCAGACCCTGGTATTACTAGTGCGACGACTGACACACAAAATAATAACACTGCTGCCAATAGTACCACAGGATCTTTAAACGCAACTATCCTCTTAGTCCCCAGTACTATCTCTCTTTTGAATGGGCCAAATGGAGTGCCTGATGCGGTTGGGCCAACCAACAACAATGATGACTTCACTAATAAATCAGCACTAATTCCACCTAATGTTGCTCCTGGTTCAACAGTTAATCCAGCTGCGGTATCCTTTACTAACACGGTTCAGAATACTGGTATAGCTGCTGCCAATATTTCTCTTGTACCTACACCACCAGCAAATCTAGGTGATTTGCCTGCGGGTACAGTGGTGACGGTATCCTATCAAGGTTTGTCAGCTGCTTACAGCTACAATGGCACAATCTTTATATTCGTGCCAGGAAGTGGTGCAGGTACTGTCGGGGGGAACCTAATTAGTGCTACTAATCCAGTGCGAATTGATGCAGTTCCAGCCAATGGTGGTAAAGCTAACTATGGTGTAAGCGTCGATCTGCCTGCTGGTACGCCACTTTCAACTGATACTATTGCTCAAGGTGCAACTGTCACAACTCTCGAACGCGGCTTCCCTACACCAATTACGGCTTTTATTGATACAGACAATAATGGCTTATTTGATAAACTCGTCGATACAGCTAATAACACTAGTATTGACCGTGTATACACTGGTTTCTTGCAATTGCTGAAAGAGTCACGAGTTTTACAAGGAACTGGGCCAGCGCTGCCAGCAGGTAGTACTGATGGCACATTTAGTGTTACACCCAAAAAACCTGCCCCAGGAAACATCATTGAGTATCGGATTACTTACAAAAATATTTCTAGTCCTCAAGTGGGAACCGGAAATGTAATTTTGAGTGCTGACAAGATTGTGATTACTGAAGACGGTACAGTAGGCGGATCAGGGGGTAACAACTGGGCGCTAGACAATGATAACAACAGTCAAATTGATACTAGCAACATTGTTAGTTCAGCCAAGGATTCTGGGACATCAACTATTCAATTCTTCAATGGTAATCCAGCTACTAACTCTGGTAATGACCAAACTGGAACTACGGCAAACACAGATGTGACGAAGTATGTGAATGCTGTGACTGGACAGGTTGCACCAGGTATTCAAAGAACATTTATCTTCCAACGCAAGGTGAACTAATTCCTTGGGATTGGGGACTCCGACGTTCGCAGATTCGTAAAGCCTGCGGCATAGCTACGCTTAGGGCGCAGTTTCTCTTAGAAAAGAGATTGCGCTATCTATTGTCGCAACGAGTCCCTAAATAGAAAGCGAAGAGAGGAGTGACTATTCCTTAGCAAAAACAGGGAAAGATAAGTCAACAATCAACATTCTGGAAGTTTTTTGAGGTTATTTATATGAAGCGTATTTCTTTTGCAGGTTTAGGAGCGTTCGCACTCATTACTATAGTTCCATTTGTCGGTCAAATTCCGGGAATCGCAAATGTATGGCATTCAGGAAGTGCTGTTGCTCAGAATATCAAAACTCAAGGGCAAATACAATTGCGCTTAGAAGCAGAAAAGCAAGTGGTGGCAAAGGATCAGCAAGGTAAACAAAGCCAGAAATGGGAACCTTTAAAAGGTCAAGTTGTGGTGCAACCTGGTGATGTATTGCGATATACCTTAACTGGCGAAAATAAAAGCGATCGCCCAGTTAAAAATCTGACTCTCAATCAACCTATTCCCAAAGGAATGGTCTACGTACTCAAATCTGTCAATGTCGCCAACAATGCCAAAGTTATTTACAGCATTGATGGCGGGCGGAGCTTTGTCGAAAATCCCACTGTTAAAGTTACTCTTCCTGACGGGAAAGTAGAAACAAAACCAGCCCCAGCCATTGCTTACACCCATATCCGTTTGCAGATTCCATCACTTGCAGCCAAAACAACAATTAAGGTGACTTATCAAACCCAAGTGCGCTGATTGGAAGGCAGAGAGACAACTCTGACTCAAAAAAGAAGTATCTCCAGGTTCCGCCTAGAAACGAGATTTTTAAAGGGTTTTGGTTTAACTGAATTTCTCTAAATAAATAAGTGCTTTTATTAACAATAAGCTTGACATTTCAGAAAAGATGTGCATTGTGAACCGTCCTCAAAACCAAAAGCAAATTACTTCTAGCAGTAGCTGGTGGCGACGGTTAACAACTACTGTTATTTTGGGAAGTTTTTTGCATACTATATCTATACCAGCGATCGCACAACAGACTAACAATCTGGGTGCATCTGTGCCATTAATAAATCAAGCTACTTATACTTATACAGACTCTGCTACTAATCAGAAATATGACGGAATTTCTAGTCAGCTTAATGTTAGTCCTAACCCATTAGTTGATCCATTAGGACGCATTTTAGGTTGTGCTGGTACACTTTTACCTGACTATACAGGTTTTTCTGTTGGCGTATACGAGCCTAACCCTAGCGATCCAACGGGGACAGAATTAGGCAGCTTGGTTTCTTTGACTCGAACAGAGTTACCCGATATTCCTAATAACAACGTTCCTGGTGGGAAATCGCCCAATACCGAGAATAGTAACCCCTACTTCGTTACGAATAACCCTGCGGGTGTCTACAATTTCCTACTCGATCCGAATAAGGGTCAAACCGATCCAGGTAGAACTTATATTTTTGTAGTTAATCCACCACCAAATTCTATCTACAAACAACGGCGGGTCAAGATTGAAATCCTTGGTAGTACTGGCACACAAGGTAATAATGTTGTGCGATATCTTGCTACTTCTTTAGATGGTCAACCAATCAGTCTCACAGGCGAGACGAGGCTAGAGCAAACAGTTGTCTTAGTTCCTAATGCAGAAGTCGTAGGACTGGACTTATTAGCTTTTGAATTCAGTACAAATTTGTGCCAAGCCAATCAGTTGCAGATTATTAAAACAGGCGATCGCGCTGCTGCTGAACCTGGAGATACGGTTATCTACCGGATCTCGGTAAAAAATCTCGCTGATACTGGTTTGAATAATATATTTGTCACCGACAACTTACCTTTAGGATTCCAATTTTTACCTAAATCTGTACGGGGAGAGTTAGATGGTCAAGCAATTACTATCACCTCAGAACGCAATGGCAACACGATAACATTCCGCACAGATATAACAATTCCTACGGGAAAAACGCTGAATATTGCTTACGCGGCTCAACTCACAGCCGATGCTGTGCGTGGTAACGGTCGCAATAGTGCGATCGTGAATGCCCAACGAGCCGATAACCGTTTTAGCACCAAGGATGGCCCTGCAACACACCAGTTAACAATTCGTCCAGGAATCGTTTCTGATTGTGGCACGATTATTGGTCGCGTGTTTATTGATAAAAACTTTGATGGTGAACAACAACCTGGTGAGGCTGGAGTCCCCAATGCAGTGATTTTTCTGGAGGACGGAAACCGCATCACCACAGATCCTAATGGTTTGTTCTCCTTAGCTAATGTCTTACCAGGAAGTCATACGGGTGTACTAGACCTCAGTAGTGTACCTGGTTACACCCTAGCTCCCAACCAAAAATTCCGCGAACGGAATAGCCAATCTCGCCTGGTGCGTTTGGAGCCTGGTGGCTTGGTACGGATGAATTTCGGAGTTACCCCCGCCTTCCAGGAGCCAGTCAAAAAATGAAGCCCAGACTGCACCATACAACTATTTTTAACCTGAAGATGATGGGGATGATGCCAGTAGCTCTCAGCCTCATTTTGTATCCTGCCATAGTCAAGGCAGAACCTGCTGAAAATCTCCTTTCCTCCTATCCCCAAAAGGAACCTCTAGCCTTCGACTTTTCTTCACAAGCAGAGGATAGCGTCGAAGATCCATCGCATCAGAACAAAGTTACTGAAAAAAGTATAGATTCAAATTCTGCCCATCTTCTGGAAAGTTCAGAAAATCAACTTTCGTCCCTGGAACTTCCATCTATTTCTCTAGATGCTCCAGTTAGTAACACTTCAACGAAGAGGCAGGGGGAAATGACCCCTGACTCCTGCCGTGGAGAGGAGCGGAACATGGGTCTGAGTCCCCCACTTCTTACAAGTGGTTCTCGTTCAGGTGTGGATTCGACCCCACCTGAACTATCCCCCTTGCTCCCTGCCCCCTGCTCCCCTGCCTCTTTTTCAAGTCCAAATGTTAAGGGAACTAAAACTGAAATACAACCATTTCAACCAGCGTTTTCTGCTCAATTACCTAGAGGCTTACGCAAAATAGCTGGAGTAACTGAGGAAAACCAGAAAATTCCCCCCGCTTCCCCGATCTCCACAGGAATAAAATTCCTGATGCCAACGCCTAACAACATTGTGGATGTTCCAGCTACCACAGTGATTGTGCAGTTTCCCGTTGGCACTCAAGTAGAATTACGGGCGAATGGTGTATTAGTAGACCCTTCCTCAATTGGACGAACAGAAACCGATGCCAGTACTAACTTAGTAACGCAGACATGGTATGGAGTCTCCTTAAAAGAAGGTAATAACACCATTTCTGCACAAGTAGTAGGAGGGACAGAACCTCCTATAACGGTGCAAGTCGCAGTTCGGGGAGCGCCACAGCAATTAACGTTAGAAACTGTTGAGTCTCGTATCCCGGCGGATGGACGTTCTACAGCGACAATCAAGGGTCAACTGATCGATGCAAGTGGCAATGGCTCTAATCGTGATGCTGTTGTCACTTTGATACCGACTGCTGGGGAGTTTGTCGGAAAAGACTTCAAACCCGATGAACCCGGATTTCAAGTGGAGGCGAAAGCGGGGCAATTTACAGCGATTTTGCGATCGCAACTCAAAGCCCAAACTGTCACAATTCGCGCCATAGCGAATAATTTAGAAGCCTTTACCCAACTACAATTTGAAACATCACTGCGTCCAAGTTTGGTAACTGGCGTAATAGATTTGCGTTTGGGCGCTAGAGGTACAGATTATTACGGCAGTTTCCGTGATTTTCTTCCTCCTGACAAAGATAACAGAACGCAATTAGATTTCCGTTCCGCGATATTTGCCACTGGTGCGATCGGAGAATGGTTGTTTACAGGTGCATACAATAGCTCTCGTAATCTCAATGAAGATTGCAACTGCGATAATCGTCTGTTTAGAAGTTACCAATTTAGCGAGCAAAACTATCCGGTTTACGGCGATAGCTCGAAAGTTGATGTCGTCGCTCCTTCCATTGACAGTGTATATGTGCGTCTAGAGCGTTCAACTCGTATCCCCGGAGCCGATCCTGATTATGCCATGTGGGGTGACTACAACACAGAAGAATTTGCGCGGCGATCGCAGCAATTTACTTCTATCACCCGACAACTTCACGGTTTTAAAGCTAACTACAACTTAGGGAACTTACAAATAACAGGTTTGTATGGCAACCATTTAGAAGCGTTCCAACGAGATACCATTGCTCCCGATGGCACTAGCGGTTATTACTTCCTTTCTCGCAGAATACTACAACCAGGTAGTGAAAATGTCTTCATTGAATTAGAAGAACTTAATCGTCCTGGAACTGTACTAGAACGCAAACAGCTTAACCGTGGGCCAGACTACGAAATCGACTACGATCGCGGTACGCTATTATTCCGCGAACCTATCCTCCGCACTGATATTGATCAAACTGGACAAGTATTGGTACGCCGGATTGTTGTTAGCTATCAATATGAAAGCGAAGACTCTGATAGCAATATCTATGCTGGTCGTTTGCAATATAATCTTTCCCGCAAACTTAACCAGGAAAGTTGGATCGGAGCAACTTATATTCAAGAAAATCAGGGAGTACGTGACTTTCAACTCTATGGTGCAGATGCACTAATTTCTTTGGGCGATCGGGGTAAGTTAATCGCAGAATATGCCCATTCCACTAATGATTCTGATGTTGTGGGAAAGGTTAGCGGTGAAGCGTACCGGTTGGAAGCTGAGGGACAAATTACTAACGGGATTCAAGGTCGTGCCTATTATCGCTTTGCCGATACAGGTTTTGCCAATAATGCCACTATCAGCTTTGTCCCAGGACAAACTCGTTATGGAGCGCAGGTTACAGCTAAACTCTCTTCAACTACTAACGTCAGAGCGCAGTACGACCACGAAGACAATTTTGGCATTGCTCCCCAACCTCTAGATACCTTTGAAGAATTGTTTGCACCCCGTTATGAGTCCATACCTGGTAGTAAGGTTGATAATTCCTTAACGACGATTTCCGCCGGGATTCAACAACGTCTGGGTAGCGCCATTATTGATGTGGATTGGATTCATCGTCATCGGGAAGACCGCATCCCGGACAGTGCCTTGAGTAGTAACTCCGATCAATTGCGATCGCGTTTTTCCGTTCCCATTGCTAAGAATCTGACTTTTCAAGCCCAAAATGAACTGAGCTTATCTTCCCAAAAAGATAGTGTTTACCCAGACCGTACCATCTTTGGGCTAAATTGGGCAGCAATTCCTGGTGTCAATATCAGTCTGGCCCAACAGTTTTACACTAGTGGTCAATATTCGGGTAATTCCATCACCAGCTTAAGTGTCAACGGTGAACACAAACTTGGATCGGATACTACCTTGACCGGTCGTTACTCAATTTTGGGTGGTGCTAACGAAATGACTACTCAAGGGGCGATTGGACTAAATAATCGTTGGACTATAGCTTCGGGATTGCGCCTGAATGTTGCTTACGAACACGTATTTGGCAACTTCTTCGGACGAACTGGAGCAGGCCAACAATATGCCCAACCCTTCGCTGTTGGTCAATCAGCATCTGCGATCGGATTTGATGGTGGTGATAGCTATAGTGTGGGTCTAGAATACAGTGATAATCCGCAGTTTCAAGCCAGTGCCCGTTATGAACATCGTTCCTCTTCTGGTGGTAGCAATACAGTAATTACCGCAGGTGCTACGGGTAAAATTTCTCCGGCTATTACAGCCTTAGTACGTTATCAACAAGCCGGTTCTTCCAATCAAAAGCTTTCAGGATTGGGGGATACAACTAACTTGAAATTGGGTCTAGCCTACCGCGACCCCAGTAGCGATAAATTTAATGCCTTATTGCGTTATGAATATCGCAAAAATCCATCAACCATCCCTGACACCATCCTTTTAGGTAGTGGTACAGGTTCCGAAGACCATACATTTGCTTTAGAGACTATTTATGCTCCTAACTGGCAATGGGAATTCTACGGTAAGTATGCTCTGCGTAGCAGCACTACTTACATAGCTAGCGATTTAGCTGGTACGAGTACAGTAAATCTAGGCCAATTACGTGCTACATATCGTTTGGGATATAGCTGGGATTTGGTAGGTGAGGCTCGTGTAATTAGTCAGTCGAGTTATAGCGAAACAGGCTTTGTTCTAGAAACAGGCTATTACCTCACACCTAACCTGCGCGTTTCTGCTGGATATGTGTTTGGTAAAGTTGATGACCGAGATTTCTCAGGAACACGTTCCGCAGGTGGTGCATATTTAGGTATCAGCGTCAAACTCAACGAATTATTTGATGGTTTTGGGCAGCAAAAACCAGTGCCACGCCAGCAACAAGAGCCGAATAGAACAGAAGCAAAGGTGACAACAGATGGATCAATTTAAACGTGTAGTAGAGACACGAAATTTCGCCTCTCTCCTATGAAATTTTTATTTAAGAATTTAAGAGCGATCGCCACAGTGAATGTGAATCAAGATGGTAGGTTCCCGGATATATTGGGCAACCTAAAAGTAGGCGATAGCTTGCTTTAGATGCCGTAATTCGCTCTTTCTTACCAATTAAAGCCTGGATGTGAGGATCTGGTAAACCAGTTATGAGCCTATTTTTTAAATATCTTTTACAGATAATTTTCCTGCCGAGACGCTGCACGAACCTCAAATCTCTTAGACACCGAAGAAGATGGCTTGGCAGACTGGCTCTACTACTGTGTACTTGGGGTTACTGGATGCAACCAGTTCAAGCAGAAGGTAGTAGGAATTTATACCCTAGCGGTGCTACTGGTTTTAGAGCCAACCTTGAATGGCGCTCAACAGATAAGTTTGGGCCTATTACTCCTGTGGATAATTCTCTTCTGCGGCGCACATTGCTACAAGTGTATGCTAAAGCTGGAGAATACATCCTCTTGGGTTCCAGTTCTGTAGGAGTAGATAATGCTGACATTTCGCTCTATGGTAGCAAAATAGATCGAATAGGTAATGAAACTCTCTCTAATCTTAAGTTCCAATGCTCTACCCAAAGAACCCAGACTCTAAATACAAATCAGGGTAAAATATCTAGCCGTAACCAAGAATTAGCAGGCCCAGACACAATCACAAACTCAGCAACTGCAACGCCTGGTGGGGCGATCGCTAACGGTTACGTACCTTGTTACTATCAAGTTCCAGTGGGCGGCGATGGGATTTATTATGTAGCTTTCTATGGAGGTCAAGGAGGTAATAGTAACTTTGATGGAACTCCTACACCAACAATTGACTTTGGCACCAACTTTAAAGATCCATCAGGAACCAGTATAGCTGCGTGGGATGTGACGGTACGTAGCAGCTTGACTTCCACAACAGATATTAATGGGCGACTTTTTGCTGACTACTTAGCACTATTTACCGGAAACAATGGCAGACCGATCGAATCTTCATTCTACATTGTCACTAAAGATGGTTATCAATATAAAACTGCCCTCAATGGTTTAGACCCCAATGGTTTTGTTATTTATGGCAATGATGTAGGCTACTATGACAGCGATGGAAAAACACCGCTCTACCATGATGTTCTGAGTACAGTGAATAATGCTCTGATGCCACAACTGCAAGGTGGAACCAATTTCGCTTTACCCAACCACGTCATTTTCTTTAATAATCCTCAAACTAGTGTCGGAACAAATGACTCTCTCTTTGCCCGTGGTATCCCTACTATAGCAACACTTCCAAGCGTTAGTAATTCCAGCTTTATTGGTACAGCTGGGGCTAATAACTCGAACCAAAGCACAGGTGGAGTTTTTAAATTCGACACCAATGTAACTGGCAACTATCAAATAGTCATCAGCAGAGATGGTAATGATTTCGATCCGGCTAATCTGCAAAACCGAGTACTGCGGGGAACAATGACGGCATCTGGAGGTCAAACCGTTACCTGGGATGGTAAAGATAATAATGGTAATTTTTTCCCCGTTGGCACAGACTACCCAGTTAACATCACAACTCATGCTGGCGAATACCACTTTCCTCTTATAGATGCTGAAAACAGTATCAAGGGAGGGCCAAGCTTTACTCTCCTCAACGTCTCTAATCCTTTGGGAAATAATACAGGGTTTTACGACGATCGCGGCTATCGTACCTTGTCTGGGATAAATGTGGGAACACCAGGTAGTGTGCTATGTGGAGGTTCCCCACCGTCTATATCTCACAGTAACCTGGTAACAGGATTTAATACTACCAGTACTCAGCGTGCTTTTGGTACAGCCAGTGGTGGTAACACTAATACAGTTTGTTCAGGCTCCTTCGGTGATGTCAAAGGATTAGATATATGGACTTATGTTCCTAGTAATGCGGTTCTAACTTATTTAAATATTATTCCAACAACTTCTTATCAAGTTTCACCATTGGCGGGCCAAGTCATTATCAACGAGGTACTTTATAACCAAACAGGTATTACTACCGACACCAATGATGAGTTTATTGAACTCTACAATGCTTCTGCATCCCCAGTAGATTTGAGTGGTGTAATGTTGACAGATAGCAATCTCATTGTCGGTAGTAGCGATGCTGCTGGTGGCTTTCATTATACCTTCCCCAGTGGCACGACTTTACAACCAGGGAAATATGCTGTGATTTGGATTGGTAATAATAATGCCAACCATCAAGCAACAGGAGCAGCTTTTCAAGCTTGGTTGGGACAAACTCCCAAACTCAACAATTCTGGCGATGATGTTTGGTTGTATGATAACCAGAATAAGATTATTGACTATATCGCCTATGGCGCAGGCAGTGAGGTTAATACACCTCCCCCAAGTTCTCTAAATTTGTGGGACAATACCTATCAGTCTTCTCTGGCTGGGGCTAATTCAGGTCAGTCTATCAGCTTAACTCCAAATGGCACTGATACTAATGTCAGTGCTTGCTGGGAAGCAACTACTAGTGGCAACGCTAGTACAAGGTGTACAAACTACCTACCAACTAGAGATACTGATACTACAGGTAGTCGTGTTACAAGCGTCGGCGAAAACAATAACGGTGCTATTGCCGTGAATGCAAAGCTTTTGTTAGTGAAACGCATCACCCGCATCAATAAACAAGATGTAACCGATATTGTAGATGGTCGCAGCGATGTGGCGATTACTGCTGCCAATTATATACCAGAACCATTCGCTTCTGATGATAACGATGTAAAATGGCCTACTGGCTATCTGCGCGGGTTGATTAATGCTGGCACTGTCAAACCTGGCGATGAGTTAGAATATACCATCTACTTCCTTTCCAAGGGCCCGAATAATGCTACTAATGTCAAATTCTGCGACTTAGTTCCTAATAATACTACTTTTATTCCTACTGCATTTAATGGTCTCAGTCCTGGTGATGGCGGCTTACCAGGATCAGATCAAGGTATAGCTCTTGCAGTTAGTTCTAGCAGTCCTACATTTTACCTTAGCAATGTAGAGGATGGCGATCGCGGGCGCTTTTATTCTGCTAACGAGTCAACCCCATCATACTGCGGTACTAACACTAATGGGGCGGTGGTGGTAAATATCACGCGGAGTCCAGATTTGTCAAATTTACCTCCAGCAAATGGATCTGGGACTCCAGCTAATTCTTATGGCTTTGTTCGCTTCCGCGCCAGGGTGAAATAGGATTAGGGGGAAAGAGAGTTTTCCGATCTTTGCACAGATATAAGAGTAAAAAACGATTGTTTTGACATAGCAATGCTACGTGTCTACAAGGGTTTTGGATAATGAAAAGTTGAATTTGCACTTTTCACCATACTTTATTTAAGTTCAATTCAAACCCAGGTAAAACATCTTCACCAAATACAGTTGTAGGAGATTTTAATATTTCTATCTGTTTCGCTAAACGAAAAATTTCTACTATTTTATTCTTTGGATCAAGCAACCAACCTAAACGAGCGCCATTGTTAATATACTCTTGCATCTTTTCTCTGAGTTTTTTGAGAGAATCACTACTAGAACGCAATTCGACTACAAAATCAGGTGCTAGAGGGGAAAATTCTTCTTCTTGTTGAGTCTGAGTTAAAGCCTCCCATTTTTCATTACTTACCCAAGAAGCATCGGGTGAGTAAACTGCACCATTAGGTAAAGTAAAACCACTGGAGGAGTCAAATACAATACCTAAATTTGTGCGATCGTTCCAGTTCCATAGTTGAGCATTCAAACCAGAGTTTTTCCTACCTGTCGATGGATAGGTTGGAGGCATAATTATAATTTCTCCAGTTTCAGTACGTTCTAACTGCAAATTTTGATTAGCTTGACAAAGTTCATAAAATCCCTCGATACCCAGATTGGGGATATTCAAAGTAATGGCGTTCATAAGCTTTAATAGTGAGGTTTTGTGCTTATACCAATTCTAGAGATATGAGTGAAAAAGAATTGTTTTGACGTAGCACTGCTACGTCTCTACAAGGGTTATGGATAACGCATATTTAATTTCACCAAATGTCTATTTTCTCAGACAGATAAAGCTTGTCTAACTTCAACTGGTTGACCAGTCAAGCTAAAAGGACGGACTTCGGTAATTTTTACCTTTACTAACTGCCCTTTCAATTCTTTGATGTCGCCACTGAAGAATGTCAGACGATTACCATCAGTGCGTCCCATCACCTGGGTTTGGTCTTTAGGATTTTGGTCTTCTACCAAAACTTCTTCGATACGTCCGAAGTAACGTTGTGATCGCTCTGCTACTTTCAAGTTTCCCAAATGATTGAGGCGTTGGAGGCGATCGCTTTTAATTTCTTCACTTAGTTGATTGTCCCACAAAGCGGCTGGTGTCCCTGGGCGAGGCGAATATGCTGCTGTATTCAACATATCAAAGCCAATATCTTCCACCAATTTCAGAGTATTTTCAAACTGTGCTTCTGTCTCCCCAGGGAAACCAACAATCGCATCAGCACTAATGGAAGCATCTGGCATATACCGCCGAATCGTATCGATAATCCGGCGATATTTCTCATGGGTATAACCCCGCGACATCGCTTTCAAAAGTTCATTATCCCCAGATTGAAAGGGAATATGGAAGTGTTTGCAGACTTTGGGCAACTCAGCACAAGCTTTAATTAATCTCTCTGTAAAATAACGAGGGTGGCTAGTAGCAAATCTTAGCCTTTCAATCCCCGGCACATCATGAACGTAATAAAGTAAATCTGTGAAGTTGTGCAGATGCCGTCCTTCTGCTGTTGCTCCCGGCAAATCTCTGCCGTAAGCGTCAATATTTTGACCGAGTAGAGTAATTTCCTTGTAACCTTGCCGTCCTAATTCTTCCATTTCAGCCCGAATTGCTGACGGTGTACGAGATTGTTCTATCCCGCGCACGTTAGGAACCACGCAATAGGTGCAGCGTTCGTTACAGCCGTAAATTACATTTACCCAAGCTGTGACTTTACTATCCCTTCTCGGCTGAGTGATATCTTCAATAATATGAACCGACTCGGTTGCGACAACTTGATTGCCGTCAAACACCGACTCCAACAAATCTTTGAGGCGGTTGGCGTGTTGTGGCCCCATTACCAAATCTAATTCTGGGACTCGTCGCAATAGCGCTTCACCTTCTTGCTGGGCAACACAACCAGCAACGATGAGGGTTAAATTAGGCTGCTCATGCTTGCGCTTCGCTTGTCTGCCAAGGTAAGAATATACTTTTTGCTCGGCATTATCCCGAATTGTGCAGGTATTGTAGAGAATCACATCTGCATTATTTGGATCTTCTGACCATTCAAAGCCCATATCTTCCAAAACACCAGCCATGCGCTCTGAGTCAGCTTTATTCATCTGACAACCGAAGGTAGTAATGTGGTATTGGCGTTTAGAAGTGGTCATGGGCAATTTTGCTTAATTAGCTAATGTATATAAGATTTATTTCTATTCTATAACGCTCTTAGAGCGTGTAACACGGTGTGTCTTCTCTACTCGCTGTCTCTGTAGGGTGCGGTAGCCACCACAAGCAATAATGCTTCTCTATTCTGTGAGCAAGATGGCATCAGTGCGATCGCTATAATAGGATTATTTGGATAGATGTCAAGCGATCGCTTTTTTGGAGTTTTGCTACTTTTTACTGTTCTCGTGTTTTCAGCTTGGGTAACAGTTCACCATGCGTATCTGCTCAGGATTATTCATTCAATATATCTAAAAGTTCTTGAGATACACTCTTTTACTTCTCTAATTCTGCCAACTTCTGTTGAGCAAAGTTTCGCACTTTCTCATCTGGGTCATTCGCTGCTCTGTCGCGCAACAGTGGTAAAGTCTGGGGATGTTGAGGAAATTGCTTGATAATGATCTCCAGTGCAACCCGGCGAGGGTTGGAATTAAACAGGGAATTATGTCTATCTTCAAAGGAGTCATTTACAGCACAGTTGTAGTAAATTTCAAACAACTTAGGCTGATTTCTAAAGTGTTTGGCTAATGCTTGGATGGCTGCAT
>NZ_JAYGHE010000018.1:0-97674 GCF_034931145.1 Nostoc sp. UHCC 0252
CAGGGCTTGGGCGCGAGACCACTCAGACTGAATCGCAAGCGCCGCCTCTAGGGCTTGTGGCAAAAACTCGGCGGGCAGTTTGTCGGCTAATGCTCTCAGGGCTTCGGCGCGATACTCCTCAGACTGAATCGCCGTGGCGGTGGCGAGTGCTTCTGATAGTGCTAGTTTTTTTAAATTTGGCGGTAAATAGTTGACTAGCTCTGCTAGGGCTTCTACTTTTTCGTTTGGCTCTGGTTTTTGCAGAGCGTAAGCTAGTCCTTGTTCAGGAGTCCACAGATGTTTTTTGACCAATGCTACCAGCAATTTACCTGGTATGTTAGCTGCCAAACTG
The DNA here is from genome assembly GCF_034931145.1 of Nostoc sp. UHCC 0252. Classification (NCBI taxonomy): domain Bacteria; kingdom Bacillati; phylum Cyanobacteriota; class Cyanophyceae; order Nostocales; family Nostocaceae; genus Nostoc; species Nostoc sp. UHCC 0252. The sequence continues at coordinate 332 of NZ_JAYGHE010000018.1, forward strand.
TTCACGGATGCAGTAATCAAAGCATAGCGACACTGCCAACCCACAACTTGCGGCTGAGTTGATTCATTGCAATTCGTTTGTGCTAATTCCCAAGCACGAGAAATATCTGTGATGTAACCCGCAGTTTGTCCTAATTTTTCTCGCGTTTCATACCAACCATTGTTGCCAGTTACCAACTCTTCCCGCAATAACTGGTGAATCTTTTCAACCTGTCCAGCTTTATCTAAATGCCAAACTAAATGCTGATGAATATAACCATCATCGGGCAAGCTATGCCATAAATTATTTTCAGTTTTCTGCCGATACTTCTCTAACAAAGCGACGTGAGCCTTGGCAAGGGAAATCCCTAGTCCTGGTAAATCACCTCGACGCGGTTGTGGGGGAGCAGTTAACAAGTTCCGTGCTAAGTCGTGGAATAAGTCATGTAGGCGATAGGTAAGCGTACCATCAGCAAGAGGAACACCAATTAATAATAGGGCTTTACTTTGTAAATCTTTTAATGAATCAGAGGCATCGCGCTCATCTGCAATATTCCAAAGTGTTGCTGTCATTTTGGGAGTAATACTTACATCTTCAGGTAACACCCCCAACCAAGTAAAGTATTCTTTATCCTCTGGTGACAATCGCTTTATGCTCAAATTCAAAGATGCAGTTAAGCTGAGGCGTTTTAAACTTGCTTCATCAGTAATATCTTTTGCCCCTGGTCTATTCAATGTTTTTAACCGAGCAATTTCTTGTTTAATATCTCGTAACAAGTCTGTCCAAGTTGTACCACTAGTAACTTGGGCAGCTGCTAGTTCTAACGCCAGAGGGAGATAACCAACGCCTTCAGCTAACTTTTCTGCTGATTGACGTTCTTTACCTGAAATCTCCCGTCCTAAATTCTTCGTCAGCAATTCCATCGCTTGGGTTGCTGTCATTATATCTAGACTGTAGGTGCTGGCTTTTAATGCGTCAGCAATTGCCCCTTCACGAGTAGTTACTAAAACTTGACACCGCGCCCCGCCAACATTAAACGCTTGTGCATCTTTGGTATTCCAAGCATCGTCCACCACTAGCAGCACAGCTTTGTCATAAAGCAGAGTCCGCAAATGGGTAGAAGCAGCTTCTGCACTGGTAGGTTTAAAGCTATAGTCTCCTAATGCCTGCACCCAGCCACTAAGTAAAGAAAGCACATCAGGTTGCTGGCCTAATGTTGCCCACAGAATACCGTCACAAAAGCAAGTTTGTATTTCTGCATCATGGGCTAAAGCTGCGGCTAAGGTCGATTTACCCACAGAACCCAAACCGTGAATTGCAGTAATTACCAAAGCACGATTATCTGATGATGACTCTGTGAGGAGACGCGTTTTTAAATCATTGCTGTACTCTGGGCGTTCTACAAAGTGTGTGGGTAAGGGTGGCGCTTGCAGGGGACGGTAAACAGAATGAGCAATATTAGTATTAAGGGGATAGTGCTTTTTGAGTGCAGCAATCAAATCCTCAAGTGCTTTTGCAGGGTTTTGCCAATAAAGAGCAATACATTCATCAAAGCTCAATCTCTCTACATCAGCATCCTGTTCTATTTGGATACAAAAAACTCGCGTTTGTCTACCAGAAGTCTGCTCTCTGGCTGCGTTAACAATCCGCGATGCCCAACGGGTTCCCAATGCTCTACTAGTTCCACAAAATACCACTGCCCCGCCAGTACTCAGAACTTTTGAGACTTCCTCGGTGAATGACTCCCCCACCATGACAGTTCCGCGATGTACTACCTCATAGCCAGCCTCGCGGATGGGTTTTGCCAATTCTTCTGCTAAATCTTCTTCTTTAGGATGATGGGCAATGTAAACCTGCCAGTTTCTCTCACTCATTTAATTGCCCGCAGCAATTGAGATACGCCTTTTGACCAGTCATTAACTAAATCTGCATATTTAATATCAGCTAGAATAGTAGGCAGTTCCCCACCTGTGAGCAAAATTGGCAATACCTTTACTTGGTGTCCTGACAATTGTCGATCTAACACTGACATCCACTCACGGTTTACCCAAGGCGACATACCAGACGAGGAGTAACACAGAACTAAATACTTAGATCCTTCTAGCCCTTGGTCAACACGCTCAACAATCGAATCTCCTACGTCTATCTTCCATTCATCAAACCATACTTCATGCCCAGCATCACCTAATTCATTAGCCAGCTGTTCAGCTTGTTGAGCATCACTTTTACGATGACTGATAAAGACATTGGGCATGGTTAAATTCTCGACTTGAATGATATTAATTTCACATTTTAGTTGGTATATTGATCAATTAAATTTCACATCTTACACTGAGCGAATGGAAGCACCGGGCGAATGGAATTCGCGGCTACATAGACAAACAACCCACCTCTCCTGCGGAACGCCAAGGGCGAACGTGGGTTTCAAACCTTCAATTTTTCCTTAGTCCGCGGAGGCGGACTACCCTGCGGGAAGCCGCAAAGCGTCTATGTTTGTGTAGCCGCGATTTCTAATCGCCAGATATTTGTAAATCATCAAGACTCCATCTCTGCCAATTCTAACCAGCGTTCAGTAGCCACATCGATCGCGTGCTTGAGCTTTTCCACATGATCGTACAATTTCTGCACTTGGCTATAATTCCCCGGCGCAACATTCGCTAGTGTTTTCTCCGTTTCCGCTTTCTCAGCCTCTAACTCGGCAATTTTCCCTTCCAACTGGTCAAATTCCTTCTTTTCCCAATTAGATAATCTCCGCCGCTTGGTATTCTCTCCATCCTTGGGTGAAACCACACCATTATTTTGGACTTCGACATTTTTAGGCTTCTCCTTAGCGTTCGCAGCTTGTTGCTGTGCCTCTTCAGCCTTCTTATAGTCCAGATAAATTGAGTAATTACCTGGGTATTGCCGGAGATTACCGCCTTCCTCAAAGGAAAATACTGTGTCGATGGTGCGATCAAGAAAGTAGCGATCGTGAGAAACTACAATTACACAACCGACAAAATCCTCTAAATAATCCTCTAATACTGCCAATGTCTGAACATCTAAATCGTTTGTCGGTTCATCTAAAATCAAGACATTGGGCGCACTCATCAAAACCCGCAACAGAAATAAACGGCGTTTTTCCCCACCCGAAAGTTTATTAATTGGGGCATACTGTTGATTACCAGGAAACAAAAAACGCTCTAACATTTGCGAAGCAGTAATTTGAGTTCCATCGGTAATTTTGATAAACTCTCCTTCTTCTTTGATGTAGTCAATCACGCGCTGATTTTCGTTTAAAGCTGTGAGCAATTCTTCAGAATGCTGGTCAAAATAACCGATGTGAATTGTAGTCCCAATTTCTGCAATACCTGAATCTGGCTTAATCTGACCAGTAATAATATCCATTAAAGTGGATTTACCAGCACCATTAGCGCCAATAATACCGATGCGGTCTTCTGAGCTAAATTCGTAGGTGAAGTTATTAATCAGAGTACGTCCATTGTATGCCTTAGAAATGTTATTTAATTCAATAACCTTTTTGCCAATGCGACGACCAACTGTAGAAATATCAACTTTACCCTGAACTTGTTTAAATTCAGTATCCCGCAGAGCATGAGCGCGGTCAATTCTCGCTTTCTGCTTGGTACTTCTGGCTTTTGGCCCTTTTTTGAGCCATTCTAACTCGCGCCGCAATAAGCCTTGATGTTTCCGTTGACTACTTACGGCAGATTCTTCAGCTAAAGCTTTCTTTTCGAGGTAATATGAATAGTTACCTGAATAGGTGTAAATGTCGCCTCGGTCGATTTCAACGATCCGATTGGTGACACGATCTAGAAAGTAGCGATCGTGAGTAATGAGAAAAAGTGCGCCACGATAGCGATTTAAATAACTTTGTAACCATTCCACAGAAAGAGCATCCAGATGGTTTGTCGGCTCATCCATGAGCAAAGCATCGGGTTCTGCTAACAATGCTGATGCTAAAGCAATACGCTTGCGATAGCCTCCAGATAAAGTGCCTATCTTGGCATCAAAGTCAGAAATTCCTAATTTTGTGAGAATGATTTTAGCGTTGGTTTCTAATTCCCAAGCACCATTTGTATCCATCTTTTGCATCACCACAGAAAGGCGAGACATCAGTTGACTATCATCTGGATAATGAGCTAATTTATCTGAGAGTTCTTCATACTCACGCACCAAAGCCGTATGTTCGCCACTATCAGCAAAAACTTGCTCTAAAACTGTGTGATTTTCATCTAAATCTGGCTGCTGGGGTAAATAGATAATTTTAGAACCAGAGTTGATTATAATTTGACCACTATCAATGGATTCTAACCCAGCGATCATTTTTAATAGGGTTGATTTGCCAGAACCATTAGTACCAATTAAACCAACTTTATCGGTAGCATCGAGGCTAAAGCTGGCATCTTTTAAAACTTCTTTGATACCAAAATCTTTTTTAACCGACTGTAGTGTAATAATACTCATAAAATCTAGTAATTTTTCATTGACCGTTAGTTAGTAGGTAAAGTACATACCTTACCTACATTTGCCGAATTCTATACAAATAAATCCAAGGGGAGATGTCCATACATTTCGTTGATTCCGTCTTCGTGGTAAGACTGACAAGACACTAATACGCCACGATGATGTCCAGAGTATGAATCGAGATAACACAAGCCATTTTTTCCATTTAATTTGATATAAACTGGCCCTTCAGGTGTTAGCAAATTGTCTGGTGGTTCATAACCCAAAGCCAGAGAATAGGTCTTCATTGCCAATATTCCTTCTTCTGCTGTATCGGCACAAATTCCTAAAATTTGGTAATCAGCAAGCTTGGTGATCAAAATTAGGGCATCACGAATTACTACTTTTTCTGAGGGTTTGAGGATGGGCGCAATGTCTAGGCAGTTGAATTTATTCAGTAGTTTTTTCGCTTCTTCGGCGGTGAGATTTTGAGGATTGGGGGTTGACATAAACTTCGATTATTGACTTGTTGGTTTTTCGATTGTGTTGGAGTTGGTACTAGCCCAACTTATACTATTTTGGATTTTAGACTTCGGCTACGCTCAGTCGAACGATTTTGGATTGTAAATCGTCCAAATGTTATGGAATTTGTATGAGGTCAGAGCAAATTCCATAATTTTGGACTTTATTATCTAATGCCTACTCTTTTTACGGTTGATTTTGGACATTTCCAAGGTTAAATATGAAGGGGACACCGCCTTTTGAGTCACCACCCATAACGAGGACTTTGGGCATCTGAGCGCCGCCACTTCTCCAAGCTTCAATTGCTTCTTTTTGCAGAACTAACTGCCCTCCTTGGGCTTTGAGCGTCTCTGCTAAGAGCCTTTGAGCTTCTGCCCTACCTTTGGCGCGATTCACATCTGCTTGTGCTTCTTGTTCTGCTTCCCGTGCTACATAAACGGCTCTTTGCGCTCGTTGTTCAGCAATTTGTTTTTCTTCCACAGCTCTGGCAAATTCTGGCGAGAATGCTAAATCAACTACGCTAGTATCTAACACAATTATCCCATATTTGTCTAAGCGATCGCCTAGTGCTTCATCAAAGTCTTCTTTCAACTCACTTCTTTTGGTAATTGCTTCTTCTACTGTTCTTCTAGCTGCTGCAATTTTAAAGGCTTCTTGTGTCTGTGGTGCAATGATTTTCGATACAATATTTGCTAAGGTTCCTTGTTTCCTTCTAACTTCAACTACCTTGATGGGATCGAGGCGAAAGTTAATCGCAAATCTCGCAGATAAATTTTGCAAATCTTTAGTGGAACTCTCTGCTGGCACTTCAAATTTCTGCACAGTCAAATCATACACATCTATCACTGAGATAAAAGGCGGTTTTGCATGAATCCCTTCCAATAATGCCCCATCTCTCGCTTTACCCAAAATGCTGATCACTCCTGCTTGTCCTGGGTTAATAATGATAAAGGAATTTAGTCCCAGAACCACTAGTGTTGCTAACACAATTCCTAAAACTGTGCTTTGCCAATTTCCAAATTGCTGATTTTTCAAATTCCTTTCTCCAATATGAATTAGTCATTGGTCATTAGTCATTTGTCATTAGTCATGAAGAGTTATTATTTTTCTCCTTGTCTTCTTTTTCTAGTCCCCAGCGATGCACTGAGCAAGTCGTTGTGTCCCCAATCCCCAATCCCTAGTGCTAAGTCAGAAGCTTTACTTTAGCTTGGCTAAACTCAGTTACTAGTTTAAGCTTCTCATTAGTCTGTGTGAATCAACCCTTTAATTTCAATAACGCAGTACTGGCGGTTTTATGTCCATGCTTAGTGATGATATTAACCAATTAGGGCGGTTTATGGACGGGAAAGCGAATGATATCATCCAAGTTTCCCCGACTGTTTTAATTTATTCTTGCAAACATCAGAGATATGCAAAACACAGATGTAGTCGTCATTGGTAGCGGTATTGGCGGTTTGAGTTGTGCTGCTGTTTTGGCACGGTATGGCTTTAATGTGATAGTTTGCGAAAGCCACTCCATTGCTGGAGGCGCTGCTCATGGTTTTGAGCGCAATGGGTTCAAATTTGACTCAGGCCCGTCTCTCTACTCTGGACTGTCTTACAGCCCCTCTGCCAACCCTCTGCGACAAGTGTTAGATGCAATTGGTTCTGAATTACCATGCATAACCTACGATACTTGGGGTTGTTGTGTACCAGAAGGTGATTTTGATACGTCGGTTGGCGCGGAGCAATTTTGTGAAGTGCTGATGAAATTTCGGGGACATGATGCTGTAGCTGAATGGCAAGAACTCCAGCGCGTTATGGAACCATTCGCTAGTGCAGCAACTTCCATACCACCAGCCGCCTTACGCTTTGATTTTGGTGCAGCTAGAACTGTGGGCCCATTTATCCCATCTCTGACAAAAAATCTGGCGAATATAATTAAGCTGACGGGCCCCTTCAGCCGGATTATGGATGGTGTTGTTAAAGATCCTTTTACCCGAAACTGGCTGAATTTGCTGTGTTTCCTACTTTCTGGATTACCGGCAGATGGCACTAGTGCCGCAGAGGTAGGATTTATGTTTGCGGACTGGTATCGCCCAGATGCAATCCTGGAATATCCCATTGGTGGTAGTGGTGCTTTAGTTGACACCCTTGTACAAGGATTGCAGCGTCACGGTGGGAAGCTGATGCTGGGTGCTCATGTGGAAGAAGTGCTTGTAGAAGGTAATCGTGCCGTGGGTGTGCGTCTGCGCGATCGCTCCGAAATTCGCGCAAAACGGGCAGTGATTTCTAATGCCTCGGTTTGGGACACGCTGAAGCTCTTACCAGAAAAGGCAGTACCCAAAAACTACCGCGCTAAACGACAAGCTACACCTGAGTGTGATAGCTTTATGCACCTGCATTTAGGCATTGATGCTCAAGGATTACAATCAAATTTGCGGTGTCATTACATCGTAGTCAATAACTGGGAATTGGGCATAACAGCACCTCAGAATGTTGTAGTGATATCAATCCCTTCAGTTCTCGATCCATCCTTAGCGCCAGCAGGTAAACACGTAATTCATGTTTATACACCTGGTAATGAACCATACTCTATCTGGCAGGGAATGGATAGAAGAAACCAAGAATATGCTGAAAAAAAGCGATCGCGTGCAGAAGTAATGTGGCAAGCTTTAGAACGGGTTATTCCAGATATTCGCTCTCGTTGCGAAGTCACACTTGTTGGTACACCTCTAACTCACGAGCGTTATCTCCGCCGTCATCAAGGTTCCTACGGCCCAGCAATTCAGGCTGGAAATGGTATGTTTCCTGGCCCCAGCACACCCCTACCAGGATTGATGTGCTGTGGCGACTCAACATTTCCCGGCATTGGTTTACCCGCAGTCGCCGCCAGTGGGTTGATTGCTGCCAATACCCTTGCACCAGTTAATAAGCATTTAGCCATGCTTCAAGATATCAAGTGTATTTAATTTTTCGAGTATAAAATCTAGTTGCCAAGAGAGCCGCACCCACTGCCAAAACTGCTAGTACACTATCAGATTCGGGTACGGCAGCAACTTGAGCATCAATTCGTGCAGTTCCAGCAAATAAACCTGTCAATTCAGGATTCTTTAATATCTTTGCAAACTCTGGAGAAACTAGCAATTTAACATCAGGGATGGTTAAATTTTGGCCATCAAATTCCACAGGTTCAGGAAGACTCAAATCAAACAAAATTGTATCTAAAGAAAAGGTGTCTCTTAGAACAAATCCGCTAGCATCTTTGGTAGTACGTCCCGAAGCAAAACCAATTGAAAACTCACCAACAGTAATTTGATTATTAAAGGTAACAGTACCAGCATGTTCGATTGTCCCTGAGAGCGGAGTAAAACCGCCCTCGTCGCTAAAAATGAAGTTAGTAGCTGAATCGATGTTGAAGCCAACTAAATAATTGCTAGGAATTGGGGCAACTGTATTATTCTTATCTGTCAAGGTTAGCCCGATACTTTGAAGAATATTTTCGTGATCGCGATCGATGCTGGTAACTCCTGATATCACTTTAAAAGTTGCAGCTTCTACCTCTATGGGTGTAATTGATATAAATGCTGCGGCAGTGCAACTAAGAATCCCTGCAAACTGAGAAAAACGCATATATATCCCTGATGATATTTGTAACTTATTTTATCTAATAAAATCTTCTTTATTAATCTACAAACTTATGCATTGCCCCTAAAAAACTGCTCTGAAGAGATAAAAGAATACTTGTTTAAAATTTTTATGAGGAAAATGTCAAGTTAATAGCAAAATTTAAGTCATACAGTTATGAGTACAAAGTAAATAGGTGGGCACAAATAAATTGCACTGCTCAAAATGAAGTACAAGACATGACTAATAAGGCATTATGGATAAAAATTTATAAAAATATAGTTACGTTTAATTATGCCCAATCCTGATTGTTTAGCCTTAAAACTAGCAAGATGATGTGGTTAAATATAAATTTTCTCTATAATTTTCGATAAGATTAGGTTAAGAAGCAAAGCACCATCTGTCTTAAGGTTTTCACATTGATTTGAAAGCAATTAACACATTGGTTATTGCAAAACACATAGTTGAATTTACTCTCATCGGCTTACTTTTCGTTCACAGACTTGCTCGAAGCCACCAGCTTATTTTCTCTAAATTAGAGTCTATTTCCTGCCAAAATTTTGCTGATGAGTCTGCTTCTCTTGCTACTGCAAATATTTTATCTATACTATCAAAGTTTTTTTGAATCAACTGTTTGTCTAATTTAGTAATATCTAATTTAAAATATTTCAAACGGTTGGGTAACTCTACTTGCTCTTTGGTTGGCAAACCAATATGTTCAACTTGTTCTAGAATTTTATCTATTGATGCAATTACTTCTTTAATACTCGGTTTTTTAATTTGTAATTTTAAATCTTTTTCTTCAAAGGCTTCTTCTTGATTGCCTAACTTTACCATTACAATTTTGACGAAGAAAATATTGTAATCAACCGCACTAACTTCACCCACTTGATTATGATATTTTCCAATTTTATTAACAAGTACTATGTCACCTTTCTCAATTCTTGCTTTCACAATTTTTACAGCCTCTCAATTAAATTGCTAAATAATCTCCTCTACAGAAAATACTACTCTAAAGCCACAAACCCTCAGTCCACCGTCTGACTCATTCCAGCTACGGCTGGCGCTGCGACACAGTTCGGCGTTGAAACTCCAAGAACCACCGCGTAGCACCCGGCGATTAATGTCACCGCCAACTTCCCAAGCTGTTCCATCTGAAGGTGCATCGCTGTAATTGTTGTGCCACGAATCAGCGCACCATTCCCAAACTAGCCCGTGCATATCGTACAATCCAAAGGCGTTGGCGACTTCAAAACTACCGACGTTTGTTGTTTCTTTACGGAATTTGTTTTTTGGTTCGATAGTGCAACTAACTAACTCAGAGGTAATGGTTTCGCCAAAGTGGAAGGATGTTGTAGTTCCAGCCCGACAAGCGTATTCCCATTCAGCCTCACTCGGTAAACGATATTCGCGTCCAGTTTTTTCTGATAGCCTGAGACAGAATTCTACAGCCTCATACCAGGATACATTTTCCACTGGTCTATCTAGACCTTTGAATTTTGATGGATTGGGATTTAAAGCTTGTTTGACTTTGGGTAAAGCTGCTACTACTCTCCACTGTGCTTGAGTTACAGGAAATTTCCCCATAAAAAATGGTTCAACAGTAACTTTATGTCGAGGACGTTCGTCTGCATCTCCTTCAAACTCTGGTGAACCCATCATGTAAGTACCGCCAGGAATCGATACCATGTCTAATGTGACAGATTTACCCAATTCTTCGGCAAAGAAATTTGCATTACAACTCATGCGATTTACTTCTCTACCACTTGTATCTACTGTCACTACGTCAAATTTAAAGGTTTCTAAGGGAGGTAATGGTACTATTACTTTTTGTGGTAGCGGCGGTAATATGGGTTGAGACATCGAAGCAATTTTCAGGGCAACAGGTTCAATGTCCGATGTTGTAAACTTTAAATCGTTGATAACTTCTACTGCTGTTTGATACCTCTCGCTCGGTAAATGTTTTAGTAGTTTATCTAAAATTTCCCCTAATTCATCACTGATAGTAATACTTTTTTCTTGCAATCGTTCGCGCCACATCCATTTAGCATTCATGGCATCATAAATAGGGTCATTAACCTGTCCAGAAGCATCCTGTAAAGGTAAACATCTAGTTAAAAGACGCACGCAAGTTACACCCAAAGCATACAAATCGCTGCCGTGACAAGCAAATCCAGCCATTTGTTCAGTCGGGGCATAACCAAGGGTATAAATTACTGTAGCTTGTCTTCCTAAACTGGTTTGTGTTACCTGTTTAGCACCGCCAAAGTCAATTAATACGGGTTTTTGATCGCTTGCACGGCGGATAATATTTTCTGGTTTAATATCTCGATGAATGACGTTATGGGCATGAATGAATTCCAGAACTGGTAATAAATCAGCTAAAAGTTCCCAAATCTGTTTTTCACCATAAACTTGCTGCTGAACTTCTTGTAAGAGAGTTTTTCCTTGAATAAATTCTTGAACAAGATACAAACTAGTACCTTGTTCAAAATAAGCTAATAATCTCGGAATTTGAGTATGATTTTCTCCGAGTTCATACAACCGAAAAGCCTCTTCTTTAAAAAATTCTGCTGCTTTGGTGCGTTGTCCGGTTCCCTGAAACTGCGGGAAGAATTGTTTGATGACGCAAGGCGCGTTTAGTCTGTCTACATCTTCTGTAGCATAAGTTCTACTAAATCCACCTTCACCTAAGAGTCTTAATACACGATAACGGTTTCTTAGAAGTTTGCCAAAGTTGCTTTGTCCGCAACTTACACAAAATCTATTGCTATCAGAGTTGAATGGATTTGAGCAATTGGGATTTTGGCAAATTTGCATAATGAGGGGAAAATAGCATCTTCTCCAAAGTTAGCCCTAATATTATCTAATTGAAAGCAGTGATGTAGAGAAAGGAACACGGAAGTTTATTCATGTGCTTAAAAAGCTTCTTACACACAAGGACAAATGGGGAATTAAAGTTTAAGAGAGTTACATTAGAGAATTAAAACCCCAAAGAAAATTGATATTAGCATTCTAGGCTTGCTGCAACGCATCTATATTTTAATATAGATGTTGCTGACTATCCTACATTCCGCACTTTAAACTGTCACATATCAATAAAAGCCGATGAAGTAAGTGGTAGTAAATGTAGCAAGTAATTTAGAATATCTGTGTTGTCATCACATTTCGATTTATTATCAATGTGCGTATATGAAAAATAGAATGTATATTACCAAAAACAAATAGAAGTTGATAGTCTCATAGTTGCTGACTGTGCTTTATATATCAATAAGTAGGTAGGGATAATTAAATATAAGATAATATCGTATCCGGTTAAATAATGGTCATTGCGAACATTCCACTTCGTTACATTCGCAATGATATATCATATCAAGTTTGGGTAATTACTCATAATAAAATCTATCTATGTAGGTTGGGTTGAACCACAGTGAAACCCAACATGAACATAGAGCAAATGTTGGGTTTCGTTCCTCAACCCAACCTACAGATATTGTAAGTGTTTAACCGGAGATGATATATAGGAATCCGGTTTGATTTATGAAAGCAATTAGGTATTGTAGGGTGCGTTAGGATGAAGTCCGTAACGCACCATTCTTAAGGGTTTGGTGCGTTACGCTGTCGCGCTAACACACCCTACGTGTCTAAGTATCTGTTCAAAAATCAAATAGGAATCCTATATATAAGATGTCATTACAAAGAACGAAGCAATCTCAGTCTTTGAGATTGCTTCGCTCCTTTCTACGAGATGCACTTGCATTCGTAATGACGGAAGATATTATATTTATTTACCTCAATCTACTTACTTCAAGTTTGAGTGTTTGATTTTTCATCTGGGCGTTCAGTAGCAGGAGGATACTTAACACTTTCTTCGGCTCTATGGACTTCTGTGTTAGTTTGCTCCTCAGATAGGAGATCATCAGGATTTAATGATTCATCACCAGCATCATCAATTACTCCATTGGCATTAATATTAGGTTTATTGGAAGTGCTTTTATGGCTAGCATGTCCACCGGGCATAACTATGACCTCTCATTTTTATAACTAAACACTTCTAGCCTAAACTCTTGAGTTTGGATAAATACACTACCAGAAGGCTTATAGCAAAACTATTAGAATCCAGTCTGAAGTTATAAGAATGTTAGCCAAAATAGGTAATATGAATGTTGTATATATTGGCTCAGTATCGATCAGTTATAGTAATTCGTAATTATAAAAGGATATTTTATTTTTTCTCAGCGCTCTCTGTGCCTCTGTGGTTTAAAAATAATTTATTGAACCACAGAGGCAAGGCAGCGCGGTCTTGGGGGTTTCCCCCATGAGCGACTGCCGCGCAGAGAACACAGAGTAAAGAGCTTAAAGAAGAATTTATTATCACACCGAAATTGGTTCTTCGATATTTACTACTACGGCTTGTAGTTCTTTCGCTTTCTCTTCTGGCAAAGCATCATTAGCAAACATCCCTGCTGCAAGTTCAGTTCCCGCCAGATACTTTAGCCTTTCGCTTGTTCGGTATGGTGGAAAAAACTCGGCGTGTAAATGCGCTTCTGGATGGTCTAAACCGTCAGTTGGTGCTTGGAACCAAGCCATTAAGTAAGGAAATGGGCGATTCCACAAGCCGTCATACTTGAGGGTGACGGTTTTTAATGCTTTAGCAAGTCCTAAGCGTTGTTTTGGGGTAAGTTCTGTAAAACTGCTAACTGGCTGAATTGGGGCAATCCAAACTTCATAGGGATAACGGGCGCAGACTGGGACAAACGCGATCGCATCCTCATCTTGATAGATAATCCGTTGATTGTCTGCAATCTCCTTCTGAATCAAATCTTGCAGTAAACCCCGTTGATGTTCTTGATAATACTGCTGCTGCATTGCCAGCATCCGCGCTGGTACGGGTGGGACGAAAGGATAGGCGTAAATTTGCCCATGAGGATGATGCAAAGTTACACCTACTTCCACACCCTTGTTTTCAAAAGGCAGTACATATTGAATTTTGGGATTTGCTCCCAATACGCGGGTGCGATCGCCCCACACTGACAAGAGTAAATCAAGGTGTTCCAGTTCCAGAGAACTAAGGGAAGCTTGGGCATTTTGAGTAAAAACAACCACTTCACACGCCCCATTCGCAGGCAATGTTTCCACAATACACTGTGGCGGGTCGTGTGCCGCTTCAGCCATCGAAGGAAAGCGATTATCGAAGACCACCACATCATATTTACCTTGGGGAAGTTCTGTAGGAAACTCCGGTTTAGTAGTAGGTGCGAGGGGATTATATTCTGCGGGTGGCATGAAAGTCCGCCCTTGACGGTGAGAAGCATAAGCAACCCATTCGCCGCGTAAAGGATGCCAGCGCAGGTGGGGATTTGCCTGCACTGGTTCATTACTAGGGCTAGTGGCGATGATATTTTCGGCGATCGGATATCGACTGTATAAGGTCAGTGGGCGACCATCGGGCTTTAACAGCTTGTGGGAGTACATAATCCTTGTCCTGAAAGGGTTGCAGCGCGAATCGCCTCAATGGGGAATTTCGGCGTGCGATCGGCGTATAGTAAACCGTTAGCTTCTTGGAAAGTATCTGTAAATTGGGTGTAGCAAAATCCGCTAAACAACTCGACATCATTAATCGTTTTGAGCAGATCGGCGTATTTCATTTCTAGCTCGGAAATATTGGAGCAACGCTCATATCCCCAAGCTTTATCTTCATCGGGGGCACCAACAGGGGCATAAGCAATGCCACCAAATTCAGTTAGCATCACTGGCTGTCCCTGATGCGGAAAGTTATCCAGTGTCAGAATGCGCCCTCCAGGACGCTTCCGGTCGAACAAATCTGATAGCTTGACTTCCGGCCCATAGCGATGAGCTAACCGTTGTGGTTGAGTATCGTAGTCATGAATAGCCAGAATATCTGTATCCGTACTTTCCCAGCCATCGTTGCCAATCACTGGGCGGCTTGGATCGAGAGTTTTAGTTAAGTGAAACATTGCTAAGACGTAGTTACGGTGTGCCGCACTCTCAACTAGATTCGGAACTCCCCAGGATTCATTAAATGTTACCCAAGCTACGATACAGGGGTGACTAATATCCCGCTTAATGACCTCAGTCCACTCTCGTGTTGTGCGTTCCACCGCTTTAGGTGTGAAACGATATGCACTAGGCATCTCTTCCCATACTAACAACCCCAGCACATCCGCCCAATATAAAAATCGCGGATCTTCAATTTTCTGGTGCTTACGGACTCCGTTAAAACCCATTGCTTTGGCGAGTTCCACATCGCGGCGCAATGCGCCATCGTCCGGTGCTGTCATTAAGGAATCGGGCCAGTAGCCTTGATCCAAAACTAAGCGCAAATAATAAGGACGACCATTGAGCATAAAGCGATCGCGCTGTATCCCCACAGTCCGCATTGCTGTATAGGATTTTGCTTCATCCAAAAGTTCATTTTTATACCACAATTCAATATGGGCATCCATTAAAGTGGGCTTTTCTGGACTCCACAGCAATTCATTGCGGTAGTCATCGATACCTGGGTCGGAAAGGGAGATGCGGCGGCCAATCTCTCCGTTAAACACTTCGTAGGTATCGTTAGCCAGCACGTTATTGCCAATGCTCAGTTTTACCTTGATTTGGATACCAGCAGGGGCATCACCTGCGATCGCAGCATAACAACCAACTTCCCAGCGCTCGAAATCGGGACTCCAGCGAATACTTTCGATGTAAGTTCTACCTACGCGCTCAATCCAGACTGTTTGCCAAATCCCACTGGTGCGAGGATACCAAATACTGTGGGGTTCCAACTGCCAATCTTGCTTTCCTCTAGGCTTGGCGAGGTCACAAGGATCGTCTTGGGCCCACACTGTTACTTTCGTTATCCCACTGTCATTTAAAGCTGTGGTAATATCTAGTGAGAAAGAAGTATGTCCACCTTCATGCTCTGCCATGTATTGGTCATTGACCCATACACGGGCATGATAGTCTACTGCCCCAAAGTGCAGTACTAATCTGCCCTCACCTTCAGGCGTTTCAAATTCTCGCTCATACCAGCAGTTTGGATGAAAACCTGTATCACCAATACCACTTTTGGTAGATTCGGGAGCGAAGGGAACTAATATATCATGTGTCCAATCTCTAATATCGCCTGGTTGAGTGCATCGCCCTTCATCGTCAAATGCAAACTTCCACAGACCGTTTAAATTTAGCCAGTGCGATCGCTGTAACTGTGGACGTGGATACCCAGCTTCTGGGAAGCTAAAAACCCTTTGATTATCGGTATTAGACGGTAATTGAACTTTACGATTTTGTATATCCAACAAATTCATTAAAACCTCTTATGTAATTGCAATAGAATAAATTCTTTGCGCCTTCGGTTTAGACTAAACTAGGCTGTTTTGAGACATTCCAGGAGTTTGTTCTCCTTATTCGGTAGGCAGTACAACTTTATACTTGTACTTACACCACACCATTTATCGCCTAACAGTAAACATAAAATACATCAAGCGCCCTAGTATTGGGGCCATAAAATTAGGTATAGACTGTTGACTCGTGACATTATGGCATACATATAGTGAATATTTGCCAAGTAGTCAGGAAAAAACTATCTAAGCTGTTCCTAA
The DNA here is from genome assembly GCF_034931145.1 of Nostoc sp. UHCC 0252. Classification (NCBI taxonomy): domain Bacteria; kingdom Bacillati; phylum Cyanobacteriota; class Cyanophyceae; order Nostocales; family Nostocaceae; genus Nostoc; species Nostoc sp. UHCC 0252. Next base: position 16,492 of record NZ_JAYGHE010000018.1, read on the forward strand.
TTTAAACTGCATAAGCTGGGCGCTCATATTGCCCACTCTCCAGAGTTACGTTTAATTCTGTTATACAAATTACTAATTGTATTGCCGGAAAGTTTTTTAACCAATTTTGAGCGTTTAAGTCAAGAGCAACTAACAAGCGGTAAACCTTATTATGTGGTCTCTCTTGCAAAACCCCCACTATATAGCGTTTAGTCGGAACGCTATATTTTCGTTACAGAACTTAACTATGCTAGCGTAGCGGTAGCAAATCCGCGAGCGTAATGACGAATTATTTTAATTCTTGGTTCACGGAGTCGTGCAGCTAATTTTTAGCACCCGTGGTATGAATATCTGGCGAAAACTCCTATCTTAGCGGCAAAAGTAGTACTCTTTATTTCCAGTACTTTTTTAACCTCTTACTATACTTATGAGGCGTGATGCGTAAAACCCTCGTCATTTATATGGGGGATATAAGCGAATAGGATAAATTTATTTGTCCGTCTTATGTCAAATAAGTTAACATAAGTACGTGGTTAATTGGTCGATGCCATGATTGTTTACGAGTTCAAAGTTAAAGGGATAGACTTGCAATATCAAGCCATAGATGAAGCTATCCGCACATCGCAATTCATCCAAAATAAGTGCTTACGATACTGGATGGATAACGAAAAAGTAGGAAGATACGACCTCAATAAGTATTGTGCGGTATTGGCTGCGGAATTCCCTTTTGCTGATGAACTCAACTCAATGGCTAGACAATCTGCTGCTGAACGTTCTTGGAGTGCGATCGCTCGGTTTTACGATAACTGCAAGAAAAAGGTTAAGGGTAAAAAGGGTTTCCCGAAGTTTAAGAAAAATTGTCGTTCAGTTGAATACAAATCAACTGGATGGAAGCTTTCTGATACCCGCAAAGCCATAACTTTCTCGGACAAGAAAGGTATCGGAACTTTGAAATTAAAAGGAACCTACGACTTGAATTACTACGACATCAAGCAAATTAAACGTGTGCGTTTAGTACGTCGTGCTGATGGGTATTACGCTCAATTTGCGGTTGATGTTGATTTGAGAGTGGAAAAACAACCTACAAATCAAGTAGTTGGCATTGATTTGGGATTGAAATACTTCATTGCTGATAACAAAGGTTCGGTTGAACCTTCACCCCAGTTCTACCGCAAGTCGGAAAAACAGTTAAACCGTGCCAATCGCCAGAAATCTAAGAAGTTTAGTGCAGCCAAGAAAAAAGCAAAGCTTCGGCAATCAAACAATTACCACAAAGCTAGAAATAGATATGCCCGTAAGCATTTAAGGGTAAGTAGGCAGCGAAAAGAGTATTGCAAGAAATTAGCGTACTCCGTCATCCAATCTAATGATTTGGTAGCCTACGAAGATTTAAACGTGAAAGGGCTGGTTCGTAATCGACATCTAGCTAAATCTATTTCTGATGCTGGTTGGTACACTTTCCGCAGTTGGCTAGAATATTTTGGTCACAAATATGGTTCGGTAACTGTTGCAGTTCCGCCCCATAACACAAGCCAAAATTGCTCTAACTGTGGCGAAAAAGTCAAAAAATCTCTGTCTACCAGGACTCATATTTGCCCTCATTGCGGATATGTAGGAGATAGAGATATCAACGCAGCTATTAACATCCTAAAGTTAGGATTAACTACGGTGGGGCACACCGGAAGCTACGCTACAGGAGATTTGCCCTCTTGGGCAGTTGGTGCAAGCCTGCTGTCTAACGGCGAGTCTGTGAATGTAGAATCCCCGTCACTTTAGTGCGGGGAGTGTCAAATCTAGCGAAAAAATAGTAGGAGTAAATTAATGAGAGCGAAAAACCAGGAGTGATCAGCTTTGATTATAGTTATCGACAATTATGACAGTTTTACATATAACTTAGTGCAGTATCTGGGAGAATTGGCAGCAGACTTCCCAGTGGCAGATGATATTAAAGTTTTTCGTAACGACAAAATATCTATAGATGAGATTCGGGCATTAAAGCCGGAAGCCGTAGTTATTTCTCCTGGGCCTGGCCGCCCGGAAGATGCAGGTATATCCTTAGAGTTGATTAAACAACTAGGTCAAGAATTGCCTATTTTGGGTGTCTGTTTGGGACATCAAAGCATTGGTCAAGTATTCGGTGGTAAAATAATTCCTGCTCCAGAGTTGATGCATGGCAAAACCTCTCAGGTTTCTCATACTGGAGTGGGGGTTTTCCGGGGATTAGAAAATCCTCTAACCGCCACCAGGTATCATAGTTTGGTCATCGAACGTGAGACTTGCCCAGATGTGTTAGAAATCACCGCTTGGGTTGAAGATAACACCATTATGGGAGTGCGACACCGGAACTATCCTCACATTCAGGGAGTCCAGTTTCACCCAGAGAGTGTCCTGACATCTTCAGGAAAACAGTTATTGCGAAATTTTCTGGAACAGTTACAGTCGAGAGCATAATTAATGAAACGACGACAGTTGATGGGCTATGCTGGGGCGGGGTTGGTAACAGCTTTGCTTACTACCTTAAGTTCTGAATCTCAAGCTGACGCACAATCTAGCGGTTTATCAGTTCAGTGGTTAGGTCATACTTGCTTTCTTTTTACTGGCGGTGGTGCAAAAATTCTCGTCAATCCATTTCGGTCGGTCGGCTGTACTGCTAAGTATCGTCCACCAAAAGTTGCAGCAGATTTAGTACTTATTAGCAGTCAACTGCTAGATGAAGGTGCTGTGGACGTACTACCGGGAAATGCAAAACTCATCTACGAACCAGGAGTTTACGAGTTTAAAGGTATTAAGTTCCAAGGAATTGCCATAGACCACGATCGCAAAGGTGGTAAGCAGTTTGGCTCAAATACTGCTTGGAGTTGGAACCAAGGTGGAATTAATATCCTACACTTAGGCGGGGCTGCTGCACCTATTTCTATTGAGCAAAAAATCTTGATGGGACGACCCGATGTAGTATTCATTCCAGTGGGAGGCAGTGCAAAAGCCTACAATGCTCAAGAAGCAAAGCAGGCTATTCAAGTCTTAAACCCCAAACTGATCATTCCAACCCATTACCGGACACAGGCGGCTGACGCTGCTACGTGCGATATTGCACCACTTGATGATTTTTTGGCCTTAATGCAAGGTACAGCAGTGCGGCGTAGCAATGGAGATAGTATTTCCATTAATCCGAAAAATTTGCCAGAAAATGGGGAAATTCAGGTTTTGACTTACAAATTTTAATGAGCCAGAGATGAAGGAACAGGAGAAAATGAGGAAAAACAGACGCGATTAATCGCGTCTCCTACCTCCTGACTTTTAGAACGTATACCAGCCTGCACCAAGCTTATCTGCATCGCTGATTGGATTTTCAACGGCTGTTGTTCCATCTATAGTCCAAATGCTGTCTGAACCTGCTGTCTGATCGCGCCAGTAGATATCGGTCTTACCGTCGCCGTTATAATCGCCAAGTGATGGTGTTAAGGCCGCGTTATTACTTGGTAAGAAAGCTTCAGTAGATACTCTTGTACCATCCATCAACCAAGCGGTGTTCTCGCCAGTTGTGGTATTGCGCCAGAAGATATCGGTCTTACCATCGCCGTTGAAATCACCAATTTCGGAAGTCCAGGATGAGTCAAGTGTTGCTAAAGCGCCTTCTGTGACTAAGATACCATTCATTGTCCAAACCTTATTCTCGCCGGTTTCAGCGTTTCTCCAGAGAATATCGGTCTTATAGTCGCCGTTGAAATCACCAAGGTTAGCAGTCCAGGCTGCGTCTTGGGATTGCAGCGCAAATTCAGTCTTTTGCGTACCATCCATAAACCAAGCGGTGTTATCGCCAGTTGTGGTATTGCGCCAGAAGATATCACTCTTGCCATTGCCGTCGAAATCAACAACGGTAGCAGTTAGTGCTGTGTCTGTAGTGTCTAGAACAGTTGCATTCACAACTGTAGTGCCATCCATTTCCCAAATGGCGTTCTCACCGGTTGTACTATTGTGCCAGAAGATATCGGTTTTGCGATCGCCATTGAAATCCCCAATCTGAGGACTCCAAGCTGCATCAACGCTAGTTAGAGAAGCCGCAGAACCAACTCTAGTTCCATCCATCAGCACAATGCTGTTCTCACCGGTTGTCTTATTGCGTAATAAGAAGTCGGTTTTACCATCAGCATTGAAATCCGCAATTTTGTAATCATAGGCGGATAGGTCGAAATTACCCAGAGAACCCTGTTCAACAACTGTTGTGCCATCCATCAACCGAACAATAATCTCACCGGTTGTAGAATCAACCCAAACCTTATCTGTTTTGCCATCACCGTTGAAGTCAGGAGTAATCGCCGCGCTAGTTAAGTAAGGATTAGGATTAGGATTTGCTGATGTTTTAACAGGCGCAGTCACAGGTTGACTTTCTAGTGCTAGTGAAGAACTCTTATTTCCAAACCCCAAATCATAATTTAAACTCTTAAGAGAAGTTGTCAATATTTCTGATTTTGCAAAAGACTCTGATGCTAATCGAGATGTATTCAAAGCTAAGGGTGAGGAATTTGTATTTTCAGGCATGGTGAATTTTTATTATTGGCTGTCATATTTTTTTAACTTTTTTTGGCAATCTCTTTCTGTAACGAAATAACATTTACCTGGTTTTCAACATTTCTTTATAACTATTTTTTCTTTCTTAATGTCAGTCTTTGAAGATAAGTACCTATTTTTTTAAACTATTTCTATAAAATTCTCAAGTTCTATATAAGCAATTACAAAAATGCTTGTTTGTATTTAAAATATAATGTTTTATAGATAAAATTTGATTATTCTATCTATTTATTTTGACATTTAAGGTTTTTAGCAAAAATCTACTTGTATCTTTAGCTGTTAATCAGCCAGACAAAGATATCCACACTAGCGATATATTTTTTGTAAGCTTAGAAATATGCTAAGTAGCTGGTGTAAATAAATTAAAGTTTGTAGTAAATAGTTTTGTCCTGATAATCCTTGTTTTGAGTGATGAACCTCTAACTAAGAACTAAAATTTAATTTTATATTTAATTGTACTGGCTTACTGAAGATAGAAGCGATCGCTACATTAGTCCTAATGAATTTGTCTTAGTATTACCTTTGTTTTTTGGCACATTTTTAAGTATTGGCTGAAGATCCACTATTTTTTATTTTGTGAACAAGCTTAGATAGAAAATAACCTTGACCACCAGCTAGTCCTAAATTTGAGCTATCCAATTTAACCCAATAAAAATCAAAGGCTATAGGGTTTTTGCTGGTACTTGGATGTATTTCCCAATGCCGCCAAGTAGATGGTGTGTTTAAAAAATAGAAAATCTAAGTTTTTCGAAATAATTGATTCTTCTCCAATGATTTATAACTTGGGTGGAAACAAATATTGGTTAGAATAACTTAGATTAGCAGCTATTAAGAGGCATGATTCTGTGATCTGCTAGTTGCTAATAGTGTCAAATAATACAATACTTTTAAAGTACATCAACTATGCAAGCAGAATATCGGCAGCGTCGCAAGCAGTTAATGGCAAAAATTGGTGATGGTACAGCCATTTTTCGCAGTGCGCCAATGGCAGTAATGCACAACGATGTCGAGTATGTTTATCGTCAAGATAGTGATTTTTTTTACTTGACTGGTTTTAATGAACCACAGGCAGTAGCAGTGTTAGCGCCACATCATTCAGAACATCGGTTTGTGCTGTTTGTCCAACCAAAGGATCGCGAAAAGGAAGTATGGACTGGTTATCTTTCTGGGGTAGATGCAGCCAAGGAAATTTATGGTGCTGATGAAGCGTACCCCATTAGCGAGTTAAATGAAAAGTTGCCGCAGTATTTAGAAAAAGCCAGCCGCATTTACTATCACTTAGGACGCGATCGCACCTTTAATGACCAAATATTGAAACATTACCAAAGTTTACTGCGGACTTACCCTAAGCGCGGTACTGGGCCGATCGCCATTGAAGATACTGGCCCTGTCCTCAATAGCATGAGACTAATCAAAAGTGAAGCTGAGTTGGGGTTGATGCGTCAAGCAGTTGCGATCGCCACTGAAGCGCACAATTACGCCCAAGAAATCGCCGCACCCGGACGTTATGAGTACGAAATTCAAGCGGAGATGGAACGCATCTTTCGAGTGCGGGGTGGAATGGGGCCAGCTTATCCTTCGATTGTGGCTTCCGGTGTGAATGCTTGCGTACTGCACTACATTGAAAATAATCGTCAAATGCAGGATGGCGAATTACTGCTAATTGATGCTGGTTGTGCTTACGGCTATTACAACTCAGATATTACGCGGACATTCCCTGTTGGGGGTAAATTTACGCCAGAACAAAAGACGCTGTATGAGATTGTACTAGAAGCGCAAAAACAAGCGATCGCTCAAGTGAAACCCGGTAATCCCTTCAAATTAGTTCACGATACAGCAGTGCGCGTTATCACTGAAGGTTTAGTTGAACTTGGCATTCTCAAAGGTGAAATTGATAAGTTAATTGAAGAAGAGAAATATAAGCCATATTATATGCATCGCACTAGCCATTGGTTAGGTTTGGATGTTCATGATGTGGGAGTTTACCAGCACGGTGAAGACAAACCGCAGATTTTACAACCAGGCCAAATTTTGACAGTGGAACCGGGACTATATATTGTGCCTGATACCAAACTAGCAGAAGACCAGCCAGAGACTGATCCTCGATGGGTTGGTATTGGTATTCGCATTGAGGATGATGTGTTAGTTACACCTGGTGGACATGAAGTGTTAACTGCGGGAGTTCCCAAGGAAGTGGATGAAGTGGAACGATAAAAAAATGGGATGGTGTTGTACCATCCCTAAACTAAAATTGCAGACAAGCCATCAGAGTCCTTGCTGTAAAGAAATCTTGATTTTCAACAAAGATTAATTTAAAGTCTGTTTTTACTTTGCTAAGGTTAAGGGCGCTATACGGCACTGTATCAACCCTCAATAACGCTTAACTGCATAGTATTATTTTATTTTGATGATATCTCAGATCAAGAACAGCCTTCAACAAATTCAACTTCCGGTAGTTTACCTGAGCGAAACTGAGTGACACGCTTACCATCAGTCTCGAATACCACACGATAGTTCTGGTCAGCACGGTCTTTGGGGATAAATGTCAAATAGTGTCCGCCTTGGACGTATTTATGAGGTGTAACTTGAATTTGTTCTGGGTAGAGAGACTTGATTTGCGCTTCGGTGTCGCCAATTTTTCCACCTTTAAGGGTAGTAATTTGGGTATTCTGCCGCACATCTACTCTAGAAATGCGACCTTTTGTAACCATGAACGAAAGATTTTTGGGTTGGTTTTGTGGCTTAACGTAGTAGCAATTATTATTGGGTGGATCTCCCGCTAGCTTAGTACCAGCAGCTTTTGCCGCTTGAGAAACAGTCATCCCAACTTGTACTGCACCGATTCCATTAATAAACAATTTTGATTGGTTTGTCAGTCTTGTCTGTGCTGTGACTATTCCAACACTCAGAGAAGAAAGAAAAAGCGTTACAATACCGAGACTCAATAATTTAGCTTTGCTATTCATTTGCTGCAAATAAAAAAGAGAGATATTTATATACAATACCTATGTTATCAATTTCGGATTTTTAAGATGTTGACTGGTATAATTTTGTCTATTACTTCAATCAAGCCAACAAATTAATATTACGATTGAACTTATCTAAATATTCTTACCTATAAACTAAAAAATTTCACATAAGAAATGAGGATGATACATACCATCCTCATTTAATTTTTTACTTCTTTTCTCATTCCCAGGCAAAAGGCTGAAAATAGGCCAGTTACCTACAGTTGCGGTACGTACTGCTGTTTATCAGGAACTTCAGCGTACTCAGCCACAATCTGGCGGAATTCTTCGCCGTCAATGGTTTCTTTTTCGATGAGTAGATCGACTAAGCGATCTGTGACAGTGCGATGGTCACGGACAATCTTCTTGGCGTTGTCGTAGCATTCTTCCACGATCGCTCGCACTTGTCCATCAATGCGGGAAGCGATGGATTCGGAATACTCAGATCGGGTTGTCCAGTCACGACCCAAGAATACTTCACCCTGCTGGCTTTCCAACGAAAGTGGCCCTAAGTCAGACATCCCGAACCGAGTCACCATCTGCCGCGCCATTCCTGATAACTGTTGCAAGTCTCCACCAGCACCAGTGGTAACTTCGGCAGCCCCAAAAATCACCTCTTCAGCAGCGCGACCGCCTAAAGCACCAGTAATCCGGGCTTTCAATTGAGAACGAGAAATTAATCCTTGTTCTTCGTTGGGAGTAAACCAAGTTAAACCTTGCGCTTGTCCCCGTGGGATTAAGGTAACTTTCTGCACTGGGTCATGGTCTTTTAACAAAGTACCAACCAAAGCGTGTCCGATTTCGTGGTATGCAATTAAGCGCTTGCTCTTGCTATCCACCAAAGGAGTGCCTTCCATCCCAGCGACTACCCGATCCACCGCATCATCAATTTCGCGGAGGGTGATCGCTTCTTTGCGTCTTCTGGCGGTCAGAATTGCCGCTTCGTTGAGCAAGTTAGCTAAGTCAGCACCAGTAAATCCAGGAGTGCGACGAGCGATCGCATCTAAAGATACGCTAGTGTCTAGTTTCTTGTTGCGTGCATGGACTTCCAAGATTTCCAAACGCCCTTTGATATCGGGTGCATCGACTGTTACTTGTCGATCAAAACGACCGGGACGTAACAAGGCTGAATCTAGTACATCGGGACGGTTGGTAGCAGCAATAATAATGATGCCTGTATTACCTTCAAACCCGTCCATTTCGGTGAGCAACTGGTTAAGGGTTTGCTCTCTCTCGTCGTTACCGCCACCGATACCAGCGCCCCGTTGTCTGCCCACAGCGTCGATTTCATCGATGAAGATGATGCAGGGAGCATTATCTTTGGCTTTCTTGAACAAATCGCGGACGCGGGATGCACCTACACCAACGAACATTTCCACGAATTCCGAACCAGAAATGCTGAAGAAAGGTACGCCTGCTTCGCCAGCGATCGCTTTTGCTAGTAAAGTTTTACCAGTTCCAGGAGGCCCAACTAACAGCACTCCCTTGGGAATCCGTGCGCCTACTGCGGTAAATCTTTCTGGCTGTTTGAGGAAGGTGACAACTTCTTGCAATTCTTCTTTAGCTTCTTCAATCCCGGCTACATCATCAAATTTGACCCCGGTTTTCGCCTCCATTTGGAAACGCGCCTTGGATTTGCCGAAGTTCATTGCTTGACCTGGCCCGCCGGGGAGGTTGCTAGAACGGCGGAACAAAAAGAACAGCCCAGTAATCAATAAAACTGGAAATATAAGATTGCCCAATAATCCCCAAATTGCGCCATCATTCCGCATGGGGTGAGCATCAAAACTAATTGATTTTTCTTTAAGCTTGCTAATTAACTCAGGAGCGTTAATAGGCAAATCTACCCGCCACCTTTGGACACGATTTTCGATGTCTGGATCGCGGGCTTCGATAATAGCCGTTCTGCCGCCTTCGTACAGATCGACACTGCTGACGCGATCGCCATCTAAATATTCTAGAAAGCGACCATAGGTCATACGGGTATTGGCTGCATTCTTACTCATGTCAGTAGGAGCGCCTGCAAAGGCCCCTTGCCAAAAGAAAAAGCCAATTACCAAAGCCGGCAATGTCCAGAGTACTACGACTTTCCAAGAGAATTTCATCTTAATTTGCCTTTAGATGCCTATACAACTCATCAGCCCCAGCAACCGAATGTTAATCACTCTGTCACTTTAAGCTGTTAAACGGATGTCTATAAATCCATTTTGTTTATTTTGATCTCTTATATACACTGCCATAGAGCCATTGGCGCACTATGGCAATGCCAACAAGAATCTTAATCAAAGTTAACTTAATTTTAATACACCTTGGATTAACCAGCAGAGAATTTGTAGGGAGCCATGAGAGAGAATCTGGCTATTTAGGCTGCTGCTTGGCGTGTAGGGGTAAAACACGACATCGTTGCTAGTAAAAAGAAAATTAATCAATGGAACTACAAAAATGACTTCCAAAAATCTCAAACACTTGATTTTTGCTTTAGCTCTCCCTGTTATAAGTTTAGGGATATTAACTGCCTGTGTTCAAGCTAATAGTGAAACTGGAACAACTCTTACTCAAGCCCAAATAGAAACCTTTATTGCACCGCCTGAGCGTCCCAATCTGATACTTAATGTAAAACGTGAGGCAGGGGCATGTCCTCAAACAGTTGGTATTTGGACTTTTATGCTCCCCTTTGAAGGTGGTGCTGAACATACTGCTGTTGCTGACATTAGGAATGCTAAGTTGGTAGCCTCTGGTAAGAAATTTTTAGAATACGAAGCACCATTGCGGCAATCTTATGCATCTTGTATTGGTAGTGCTAAGTCAGAAAGACCTCCCGTATACAATTTCCAGTTTCGGAATGGAAAAGTTTCTTTCCGTCTGGATTTGAACCAAGCAACACTAAATACCACAATTACATATCAAGGACTAGGAGGTTTCCGTCCTTACGTGCGCTGGATAGCCACGGAATAGCTAATGAATAACTGAATTTGCAATCTTTCTTTAAGGCACAAAAAAAGACCTAGCGCTTATTAGAAGTAAATATACGCTATAAGAGGAGAGGGTTTCGTCTATCCTTGCCCTCCCTTACCTCTTTACCTACTTAACTTCTGTAATTTTTAGAGTGTAAGGTAGATACTTCCCTTTTTCGTAGGAACCAACCCAAATTTGGTAACTTCCAGCCAGCCATTCACCACTAATACCGGCATTTTTGCCATCAAAATCGTCATTGCACCAAGTACCACCTGGCCCCTTGATAATTATGGTGGTGTCTTCAGGACTTTGCACTTGCAGCTTCAGGTAGTCAAATTTACTTGTTAGCGCTAATGTGTGGTCTGGTGTTTCATCAACAAATCCAGTACAAGGGCCAGTGGCTGTTTCGCTTCTCCCACCTACTTTACTCCCAGATATTGAACCACCACTCATCCCGCGAACTGTCAAAGGGTCTGGTGAAAACTGAGGGCCAATGGTGACATCGCCAAATATCGTTGGTGCTTCCTGAGCATCAGTAACAGCGTTAACTGTCGATGTGATGAAGAGTGTAACTATCATCAACGATAATCTCATCCCTCTATTGAGCGCTTTTGTCGGCATTGTAATTACGTTTGCTTCTAAGTGTTTTTGAAGACATTAATTTTACACACCAAGTTCCCAATATGGGGAGAATTGACTACCTATTTTAGATTTTAAATTGGGGATAATTCATTAGTAATTAGTCAATGGTTTCTTGTTCTTATTGTTGCTTTACCTTATGGATAGGGGCACACCTTTGTGCGCCCCTATAATCTAAAATATTTCTAAAATCTGGAAGGAATTGCTAATTAGCTTCTGCTATTGCCCGACTCAAGCGCGATTTGTCTAAACCAATCTGATTTAGTAGTAACCAAGATTGGATGAGATCGGGGCCATGAACATCTCCAGTTAAGGCTGCTCGCAGCGATCGCATTACCAAGCCTTTTTTGACTTTTTGCTCTTTCACCACTTGTTTGATAATATCCTGGGCGGCGGCTTCTGACAGTTGTGGCTGATTTTCTAAAGCTGTGACAATCGCCTCAAGCACAGCAGTAGAACCTTCTTGCTTAAGTTGTGTACTACCTTCTTCGCTAAATTCAACTGTATCGTTAAAAAACAGTTGGCCTTGAGGTACTGCATCTACCAAACGAGTCAAACTCTGGCTTATTAAAGTTACAAGCTGCTCTAACCAGGCGCGATCTCTGACGAGAAGCCGCTCCGCGTCTACGCGTCCACCGTCAAATTTATACCCAGCCGCTTCCCAAAAAGGTATGAGTAAATCTGTGAGTTTATCTACTGGCGTTTTGTGGATATACTGACTGTTTAACCAATCCAGTTTGTCCCAGTCAAACTTTGCACCTGCTTTATTTACACGCTCAAAACCAAACTCTTTAGCTGCTGTTTCTAAGGTAAATATTTCTTGTGTCGAGTCTGGTGGCGACCAACCCAGCAATGTCATGTAATTCACCAAGCCTTCAGCAACAAAGCCCATTTTCTGAAAGTCAGAAATGGAAGTAACTCCATCCCGCTTAGAAAGCTTGCGTCCTTCCATGTTCAAAATTAGCGGTGTGTGGGAAAACTCTGGAATTTCTGCACCCAAAGCTTCATACAACAGAATTTGCTTGGCGGTGTTGGCAATGTGGTCTTCTCCGCGAATGACATGGGTGATTTGCATATCGATGTCATCCACTACGACGACAAAGTTATACAGTGGTTGACCGCTACCCTCTTCTGAGGCGCGGGCGATGACCATATCACCACCTAAATCGCTACCCCGCCAAGACATTTTTCCCCTTACTAGGTCATTCCAGACAATTTCCCGCCCATCTTCAATTTTGAAGCGAATCACAAAAGAACGACCTTCTGCTTCAAAAGCAGCACGTTGTTCTGGTGTGAGGTTGCGGTGACGGTTGTCATAGCGGGGAGCTTCACCTCTCGCTTTCTGAGCTTCTCTGAGCGCTTCTAGTTCTTCGCTGGTGGTGTAGCAGCGATAGGCTAACCCTTGATCTAACAGTTTTTGTACTGCTTCTTTGTAAAGATCCAGGCGCTGAGATTGGAAAAATGGCCCTTCATCCCAGTTAAGACCTAGCCAGCGCAGTCCTTCAAGAATATTGTCGGTGTATTCGGGACGCGATCGCTCTAAATCTGTGTCTTCTATTCGTAATATAAATTTCCCGCCGTGGTGACGGGCAAATAACCAGTTAAATACAGCCGTTCTTGCTGTACCAATATGTAAATTTCCGGTTGGACTCGGCGCAATACGGACTCTGACAGTCACAGTTAATTCTCTCTTTCGCAAAGCATGATAAATGTAGCTTATATTCAAACCCCCTGTTCTGGGTCAATCCTTTTGGGGAATTCAAAATCAAAAATCACCAAAGTTTAGTTCGGTGATTCACTACTTAATAAATTTAGAACGGGACTGACGGGGCTCGAACCCGCAACTTCCGCCGTGACAGGGCGGTGCTCTAACCAATTGAACTACAGTCCCTTGTTTGGTCAACTTTGCTATTATCACTATTTTTTTTCTGCTTGTCAAGCATTTTGGAGTGAAAAATCAGAAATTATTTTTGCCCCATCTCTCCAAGGTGGGAATTTACCGTTAAATAGACTTTGATAATACAGCTTGGGGCTTAGATTCCAGATGCTGCAATATCCGGGATTGCATTTGTTTATACTGCTGTTTTAATAGCTGTTTGCTGACTTGGGGTTGAGAAGTTGATGGTAAGCTATGAGTTTGTTGTACCCAGGTTTTCAACATTTGTCGCTGAGTTGGCTCAATGCGACTGCTGAGGACGTTGGCGCAGGAATGTGGTGCTTCCAGAGTAAAGAAAATCAAAGGATAGTGTTCATTTTCAGCCAGTAAACTTACCAGCCTTAAATTTTGGGGATTTTGCATATCTAAGTAACACGGTAGCCATTTAGGAGCCAATTGCCGATTGTAGAGTACTGTTACCCACAACAGCATTGGGTGCGGCGATGTCATGAAGATAAACTGGCTGTAACGGGTGGAAAGAGCATAGTTTTTGATTTCTTGTTTAGGCAACATCAGCCATAGTGCTGTTATAGATCCTTGTGCAGTATCTATAAGCTGGGGAAAAACAATTTCTTGGGTTGGTTTATTTTGAGGCCACAAAAGTTTCCGACAGCTTTGTTCTACTGTGATTGATAATCCAGAATCTAAGGGACGGTTCAGGGTGGAATTAGAGGTTAAATTTGTAGGTGAACTACTGGCGCAATTTGATTGTTCTAAGCTATTTAATACTTGTAATATTTGAGCAATATTTTGGGGGCGATCGCTTGCTTTTTTGGCCAGACAAGACATGATTAAATTATTTAGCTTCTGAGGGATTTTCAGAGTAGGTTTAACATCTGCGATCGCCTTCGGCTGTTCAAAATGATGTGCTTTATACCAAGCACCAAAATAATCAGTTTCTGGTTCCCAAGGTTTTTTGCCTGTGAGCATTTCAAACATCATCACACCCAGGCTATAAATATCAGAACGACTATCCAACTTTTCTCCATCTAGCTGTTCTGGAGAACAATAAGGCAAAGTGCCATTAAATCCCCTATTTGTACTAGCTGTTGATGCATAATTTAGAAATCTAGCAATCCCAAAATCGAGAATTTTAACTAACTGACCCAATATCGGATCGGGAATAACTAATATATTGGCAGGTTTAATATCTCTATGAACCAACGGACAAATTTTGCCATCGATATTAATGCCTTGATGGGCGCACTGTAAGCCCAAACAAATTTGGCGAGAGAGAGTCAAAAACATCGACAATGATAGCGGAATTAAATCCTTCAAACTCTTACCGCATAAATATTCCATAACGTAGTATGGTTTTCCTTTCTCATTGACACCATAATCATACGCCCGCACTATATGTAAGCTTTTTTGACTCAAAGCTGCACTCATTAAAGCTTCACGAGCAAAGTCTTGTTGCATCTTGGTATTGACAACAGTCTGAGTCAAAAACTTGATAGCAACTGGTATTCCTCCTAACAAAATATCATTTGCTAAAAAAACTTCACCCATACCACCGCTACCAATTAATTGTTTTAATTGATAACGATTAGCAAGTAATCCCGTACTATTTGGAGATATAAATTGGCTTTGATTCACTTCTTTTACCTCCGCTACTGAGTTTGTTGAAAGTTAGCAGTACATACATAAGGATATAGTTAGGTAAATTTAACAAGCGCTTTTATGAAATTATTTCAAGAACGCGATAAAAGTTTAAAAAAAATTTCAAATAATTTATCCATCCAATTTTTTAAACCTTCTTTTTCAGCTTTTTGATCTGCGGCTAATTTTTGCAAAATATCTACTTTTAGCTTTTCGTACTCTGTTCTTAGAAGACTTTTAGCTTGATTAGGTAAAATTAGTTCATTTGAGCGTTGACTCATATCTAACCAATCTACAATTTGCTGGCGCTGATTAGCCGTTAGGCTTAAGGTTGTTACATGAGAGCAACGATTTGGATCTTCTAGGGGAAAAAATAGTAGATGATAGTAGCCTACCTCCGCTAAACTACGTGCTATATTCTGACCTTTAGTATCTTTCAAATCTAGGAAATAAGGTAGCCACTTAGTCATAGAAGGCTGGTCATCGTATAGCACTGTTACCCATAAAAGCATCGGATATATATTAATTTGACTAATGAATTCAGTGCCGTGTATTTTATCCAAAAACTTTGTAATATCTTGTTTGGGTAACATTGCCCAAAAAGTTGGTATAGGTCTTTGAATAGTTTGTAATAAATGGGGAAAACCAATTGCGCCAACTGGTTTATTTTTAGGCCAATTTTTCTGCAAACACTCTTTTTCTGACAATAAAGTGGCAGGTACTAGTTGAACCGGCACTGATAGTTTAATAAGCTCATCGCTATTACTAGGGATAGAATCATTAAACTGAATTTTAACCTTTTTTAAATCTTCTAATATTTGGTTTATATCTTGTGGGCGATCGCTTACTTCTTTTGCTAAACAACTCATCAATAATTTTTCTAATATTTGCGGTATTTTGACTTGCGGATTCACTTCTTCAACTGTAGGCGGCATTTGAAAACGATGCGCTTGATACCAAGTACCAAAGGAGTTACTTTTTGTTTGAAATGGATGTTTTCCTGTTAGCATCTCAAACATTAGTACTCCTAAACTGTAAATATCAGAGCGCACATCTAGGAGTTTGCGCCCTTCCATGTGTTCTGGAGAACAGTAAGGTAAACTGCCAATAAAAGAATCCGTCAAAGTCATTCCACTTCGCTCTGTTAAAAATTTGGCAATGCCAAAATCAAGTATTTTAACAATTTCTCCTTGTTTACTATCTTCACAAAGAAATATATTTTCAGGCTTGATATCTCTGTGAACAATGGGATAAATCTCTCCTTTGAGGCTGATACCTTGGTGGGCGCATTGTAAGCCTAAACAAATTTGATTACAAATCTTCAAAAACTTCGGTATTGTTAAGGGCTGAATTTTGAGAATTTGTTTGAGATTTTTTCCTTGGAGATATTCCATTACATAAAAGGGTGTTTTATCCTCAGTAACGCCATAACTTAAGATGCGAACAATATGTTTACTTTTACGCCCCAATTGAGCGCCAATAAAAATCTCTCTCGCAAAGCGTTGTGACATTTGCTGATTTGCTAAACTGAGTGATAAAATTTTGATTGCAATCGGCATACCACCTTTAGCGGTATCTTCTGCTAAATAAACTCTACCCATCCCCCCTTTGCCAATCAAATCTCTAATTAAATAGCGATTATTTAAAAATTGTCCAATATAATCGTCTAATTCTGGTTTTTGCCCTACCATATTCTCAATTTCTTTTTGTGGCATAAAAATCATTTATGAAAAATATTGTTGGCAAATTACTTTAATAGGTCTAGCTAATTCCTAAAATTAAATCTAAAAATATCAGAATTTGTAGGTAATTAATCATGTACTGCCATCATGATTAATCTGTCTGCAAAATTTCCTACATATTGTGTAACATATTTATTAAGGAATACGGTTGAGAAATTACACGGAAACTACAAATAGGCTAGATAAATTTGCCTAGTAGATTCAGTGAATACACAGGAATAAGTAAAGAGCAGTAAAGGCGTGAAACCTATGTACAGTTAACGGTTGAGATTCGGCAGTAAGCGGCGTAATAATCTGATCAGTGGTGTTTCAATTTTCATTTTAAAAGCTAGTATCTGGGTACGTTGCAGCGAGTTAAAATTGTTATCACTGATGAGAATTAATGATTGTTGACCATCGGGTAGTTTGGGGCCAAGAGTTAAGCCTTCGATGTTGTCTAGCAGTACATCTAGGGTTCTCAAATCTAAGAGCAGTTTTTTCTGAACTGGTTTGATATTTGTGGAGTCAACTGCTAAAAGGCGATCAATCTTGTGAATATCATCAGATCCTTCTAAAGAAATTTGAAACAGAGAAATAGCAAATCCTAAACCAGTAAAAGACCGTTCTAAAGTTAGGAAGTGTCCTTGATTATCGAGAGCAAGTAAATCAGGTAATCCACTAGCGAATTTGCCAGTCAAATTCAAAAAGGGTGAAACTGGTTCAGTTTTGTAAAGAAATTCCTTTTCTGGCTGGTTGTTGAGCAAGTTGTATTGCAAAATGCGGCAAGAAGTACCGATGTTAGGTTTAGCTGCTACACCATCTTGAATTAGAGCATTTTCGGTGGCTGTAAATAGATGCTTGTTATCTGGTGTAATGGTGAGGCTTTCAAAAGCCAAATTGTTACGGATACCTTGTTGACCACTTTTATCTGGCAAAAATTTGTTTGGAATAGGAAGTGTTGTAATTTCTTTACCAGAAGATATTGAAAACTCTTTAATAAAAGGATTAATTAATTTTGCAGCATCGCCTTCAGAAGAAATAAATACAGTTGCCTTATTGGTTAATGCAATACCTTCTGTATCAGTTTCACTAGAGCGAAATGCTTGACCATTTTGATTTAATAATGTGGTTACACTTATAGGAATCACTCCACCCTTTTGTAAATAACCCTTGGCTAAGTCTATTTTCAGGGTATAGAAACGGGCATTAGCTTTTTGTCCACGGTCATCAGAAACAGCATAATAAACGTTATCTTTTACATTATATGTAATTCCAGACAAGCCTCCAATTTCAGTTTTTTTAAAGATTAAACCTTTTGGTAAAGTGGCTTCTCCGATAAACTCTATGCTACTGATTTCAACACCATTTGACGGCAAGCTTTTAAATAAAAAAGTGATGAAAACAATAATTATGAATAAGAAAATAATTTTTGGTGGCACGAATATTTTTTTAATTAGCTGCATAAAGTTTTTATGAAAGTATGAATAAAATATGGTTTTAAGGCTGGAGCATAAGGTGAATGCAAAAAATTATGAAGCAATTCATCGGTGATAAATATCTGCCGCAAATATCAACAGATTACATCAACTTCAACCCATAATTGACCCTGCTGCAAAATTTAAGTTAGTAGTATTCAAGATACTGTTGACAATTAATAAGCAAAAAGCGATCGCAACTTAGAAAACTTCATCGATAACGCAGATATGGGGTTAATAAGCAGCCAAATTGCATCTTCAGCGTTGGTTGCTTAAATAGCAAAACACCATTTTTATTTACAACAGCTTTTTTGTGGAGCGTTGTTGCTGGAGTGCTAACCAGTATAATAGCCTGGATATTCTTTAAAAAATTCGCCGCTAATCACTCTTAGCTTTGCGTCCTTTGCGGTTCGATATCCTAAATCATGTCTACTCAACCTACAATCCAAAGCATATATACCGATGGTGCTTGCACCGGGAACCCTGGCCCTGGCGGTTGGGGAGTTGTCGTCTACTTCAGTGACGGCTCAATCCACGAAATGGGTGATGCATCGCCTCATACCACTAATAATAAAATGGAAATGCAAGCTGCGATCGCAGCCCTCCAATTCCTACAAACATCTCAACAAGCTGAACCAATAACCCTTCATACCGATAGTGAATACTTAATTAACTGTGTTACCAAATGGGTAAAAGGCTGGAAAAAGAAAGGCTGGAAAAAGTCAGATGGTAAACCCGTCCAAAACCAAGAGCTTTTGGAAACTCTTGATGAACTCAATACGCAACAGGTAAAATGGCAACACGTCAGGGGACATTCTGGTAACATAGGTAACGAACGTTGTGATGCGATCGCTCGCAGCTATGCTACTGGCCAAATCCCTCCGCTACAACAATTAACTCCCACAAATTTTTATAAATCTTTACCTTGCAAAAATGACCTAAATGTAGCAAAAGTAGCTGATTATGAAAAAAACTCTCGAATAATTAACCAAAGTCCGCAAGAAATCAGTACTTCTGCACTAGAAATAACCGTTATGGAACCATCAACTGGGCCAAATTCGGCCACTACCGATGAAAAACCGCCAGAAATGAGGGTTTCGCAACTCCGTAGCTTGGTCGAAACTCTGCGTATCGCTGACGAAATTTCCGAAAAAGGCTACTTAATCACCAGTTCTGAGTTAGCAGACTTGATGGATGTCCACGCCAGTGCTGTTACCAGTCGGGGAGATCAATGGCGCTGGCGAAATTGGATAGTTTCACGGGTACGCCGTGAAGGAAACCAAATTCTCTGGGAACTAGAACGCGGGGATCAAGTGGGAAGCGAAGAGGAGTAGGGAATTGGCGGAGGGCAGGGGGCAGGGAGCAGGGGGCAGGGGGAAAGAGGTAATGTTATTCTCCCCAATTCCCAATTCCCAATTCCCAATTCCCCATTCCCCATTCCCAACTATATATACTTGCGTCCCCGCCACTCGCGTGGCTTGTGGAACGCAGACAAGAAGATTCGCAGCACAGCTAAAGGATCAGCTAAAGGGGAAAGCCAGAATAACCACCCGCCTTTTGCACTTTTGCGATCATAAGAAGGTGCGATCGCAATTAGCATCGCAAAGCGAATCACTACCAAGAATAAATTCAGTCCCAGCAGAAGAAGTGAGGGAGTGGGTAGAGACGCAATTAATCGCGTCTGTAGCGAGTACGAGAATGGGGAAGAAATCAATAAAAAAGCGAGGACAATTAAAAGGGGTAAACCTTGAACAGATGTGAGTAGCCATAAATCTCCCCATAACTGAGAACGAGAAGTTGCATCTTTAAGGTCGAGACTCCGCCCCCATTCCTTCCACGTCTCCATCGCCCCTTCATACATCCTGACTTTCAGCACCTTTGCGCCATCTAAAAAGCCCACTTTATACCCTTGAGCAGCAATATTTCGTGCCAAGGTGACATCATCACAAAAAGAACTACTTGCACTGCTGTAACCACCCACAGCAGCTAAAACTGAGCGACGACACAAAAAACACTGCCCATTTGCCATCACCCGTTCAGGCTGCTCTGCATTGATTCCAGCAGGATCAAATCGGTAAAGCAGAGTCATCAACAAAGCTGGTTGTAGCCAGCACTCGCCTGGATATTTGAGGATAAACTGAGGTGAAAGTGAAACCAAGTCATAGCCTTGTGCTTCGGCCGTTTTTACCAAACTGGCAACCAAGCCAGGATGTGGTTGAATATCAGCATCTAGCCCTAGAAACCACTGACTACCCTCAGAACTATATAAAAAACCGTTATGCAACGCCCAAGGCCGCCCCACCCAACCAGAGGGTAAAGGATCATCTGTCATCACGCGAAAACGCGGATCTTTTTGCTGTTTCGCTTTTACTAAGTCTGGTGTACCATCACTGGAGTTGCTGTCCACGACAATAATTTCCCTTACTTCGTAGCTTTGCTGACTTAAACCAGCTAACAGAGGGCTAATACGAAGCGCTTCGTTCAGTGTGGGAACTACGACACTAACCTTACCTAAAAGCTCTGGCGTTGGCTGCTGCGGTTTTATTGGTGGTAGCCTTCTTGGCCCCTTTAGCAAACGCGAAAACAAAATTGCCGTTGCTGGTACTTGGATAAGTAGGAATAAAAGGGATATGGCACTTTCTAATATTAAAGCGTTGTCTACTGTTGTCAAAATACTTATCAATTAAAATTGCGACTATACAAAATAAATGGGCATTGGGCATTGGGAATTGGGCATTGGGAATTGGGAATTGGGAATTGGGAATTGGGAATTGCTAATCCCTGTTACTCTATTTCCCATTCTCCATTTCCCACTCCGCAATTTCTAGGCTATTTCAAGGCAACTTCAACCTTTGCTACTGATACTTCTTGGCTTACTGGTTCAATAGCAACTTGAGTAGCTGTGGTTGAACTCCTTAACCACAGTGCCACGGCGGGAACCACACCAAGGAATAAGCCGAGCAATACAGGAATGGAGAAGCCAGCAGCTAAACTTAGTCCGGCGGCGAAGGCAAAGTTAGTTAAATAAACGACTAAGGGTAGATTGAGTTGCGATCGCTCTAATTTAATCGATGTATTTCTCCACAACAAGCCTGCCACACTCATAAACAAGGCGCTAGTACCAAACCAACCTGCATAATTCTGGTAAGGTGTCCCAAAGAAAGCTCCTGGTTGTTCCCAATACCAGAAAGGCAGAGAAGTTTGACTCATAGCTGGCTCAAGGGCAAAATCCCAACAAGTGAAGAGTAAAGCACCAACGGCTATAGCCGCAATATGGCGACCCCAACTGGGTTTTTGAGCCACTTTCAAACCAGTTCTTGCAATTAAATAAGACGACAGCCCAACATAGAACCAAGATAAAGGAATTGTGAAAGGAACTAGCCCCGCAATCTTATAACCCAAACCACTCAAGTAGCTATAATCACCAAATGGAAAACCTGTACTGGTTCCCAGTAGTTCACTTCCCAAAGAGATAAACATAGCCGGCAGCATAAATGCTAGCCAAGTTCCCAATCCCAGCGTCCGGTAGGCATAAATAGAGACAGCTATTGTCCCCAAAATGATATCAACTACACCGCCGCCAGCCATACTTAACTGTACGGCAGTTTCTCCAACCTGCGATAAGTTGAAAATTATTTCAGCATTAGGTACGACTAGTAGCATCCCTACCAGTCCAAAGGCTTTCGACACGATATGACCAATCAGGCATACGCGTTCAGCGATAACAAGTTGTCTCATGATAATTCCTTAACAAGATGTGACACGCGGCTACTCGGCTGCTAACAGTTTACAAATGTTTAACAACATATTTAAATACTTTGTGCCGCAATTCTCTACAAACTTGTTTGGCTTTCTTGATAAGAGCATAACAGCCGATTGATTGAAGCTATAAGAAAAAAGTATGATGATAAACCTACTAGTGTAAGCCATATACTCAAAGTCTACATAATTCCATCTGCAAAAACTTTTGATTTCTTATCCTACTGATACCCGTATGGTGAAAAACTCCTTTCATTCAAGGATCTTCTTGAGGGAGGATAACTATCATAGATTAACTAAGTCTGAAAGTAAAATAAAGTCTTTAGCTAACTCTGACGAAAGCCCTACATCTCAACGTTTGCGGAGCGTTATATTCGCGTAGCGGGCGATCGCCTGAAAATAAAAGGATACGTTTGGTAAGTGTTAAGAATGATACATTTACCCCAGGAAATCACATCAGGGACTACGAAGTATACCGTAATCTAGAAGTTGTCGATGAATAACTTCTAACTTAATGACTAACAGACGGCAATTTTTTAAAGGGGTGGCAGCACTTTCTAGCTTATCTTTAGCAGGTTGTGGCTGGAGGTTGGCTGAAGTCCGTGCTAATTCTAATACTTCTAGTCAGCGTGACCAACTTTATATCTTTACCTGGACACAATATACCGATCAAGAATTACTGAGAACTTTTAGTACTCAAACTGGGATGAAAGTGCTAGCAGATGTGTATGATTCCAATGATGTCATGCTGGCTAAGTTGCAAGCTGGAGGCGGTGGCACGTACAGCATCATCTATCCATCTGATTACATGGTGCAAAAGATGGTAGACAAAGGTTTGTTAACAGAAATAAATCACGATCGCTTAATTGGTTTAGAGAATTTATTCCCCCGGTTTCAGAATCCTGGTTATGACCTCAATAACCGATATAGCATCCCTTTTAATTGGGGAACAACAGGTTTACTTTATAATTCCGAAAAAATCAAAGATGCGCCACAAGACTGGGATTACCTTTGGCAGAACCAAAAACAACTAAATCAACGAATGACCTTGCTTAATGATGTTCGAGAAGTCATGGGTGCGACATTACGGATGCTAGGTTATTCTTACAACTCGAAAAACGAACAAGAAATCAAACAAGCTTATGAAAAGTTGAAAGAGCTAAAACCTGCGATCGCACGTTTTGATACCGATGCCTGGCAAAATCAAATTCTGGCAGGAGATTTGCTATTAGCAATGTGCTATTCAGCAGATGCGGTGAGAATATCTCAAGAAAACCCTAAACTCAAATATGTAATTCCTCGCAGTGGTTCTTCGTTATGGACAGATACTATTGTAATTCCTAAAACAGCCCCTAACTTAGCTGGAGCTTATGCTTGGATCAACATGATTCTGCAACCAGAGTTAGCAGCAAAACTTAGTCAGCGTCTGAGTATTTCTACACCTAATAGGGCTGGATTTGAGCAATTACCAACAGCAATTCAAAACAATACTAATTTATTTCCTTCAGAGTCGCTTTTAACCAATTGTGAACGTGTTACTCCTGTAGGAGACTTTGAAGAGGTTTACGATCGCTATTGGACTCAATTAACTAGCAGTTAAGATAGTGGAAATTAAGAGTTAAAAGAGACGCGACTAATCGCGTCTGTACAAAATTTAGGAGTTAGAAATTATAAGTTATGAATATTGAAAAAAATGAGATTTCCAAAATAGAAGAATTGAATCGCCTACCAGGAAATTGGCTGCAACCTTTGGTATTACTTGCACCATCGGGGATTTGGTTATTACTTTTATTGGTGCTGCCAACTTTGATAATTTTCGAGTTAAGTTTAGTTGCAGACATCCGACCGGGAGATTTAGTTAATCCTAACGGATTTCAAAACTACATCCGAATATTCGATCCGCTTTATGTGCAAGTAATTGTGCGATCGCTATTTTTTGCATTTGGTACTACAATAATTTGTTTAATTTTGGGCTTCCCCGTCGCCTATTGGATTGCTCAGATAGCACCGCAACGTTGGCGGAATTTGCTGCTATTAGCCTTTGTTTTACCTTTGTGGACTTCCTCGCTACTTCGTTCTTATGCTTGGATTACAATTCTTCGCCCTACTGGTTTATTGAACAGTTTACTCAGCATTCTCGGCTTGCCTACTTTGCAATTACTTAATCAGAGTCAAGCTGTATTTATTGGCATGAGTTACAGCTTGTTACCCTATATGGTTTTGATTTTATATGCTTCTCTCGAAAAGCTAGACAAGCGGTTGCTAGAAGCGGCGGCTGATTTAGGTGCGAATCCTGTGGAAACTTTTTTCCAAGTAACCGTACCACAAATTTTGCCTGGAATTACGGCTGCTTCTATGCTTGTATTCATCACAGGCTTGGGGGATTTTGTCGATCCAGAATTACTTGGCGGTGCTTCTAGTATGACGGCAGCGCGGTTAGTTTATAACCAGTTTTTGGGAGCAACCCAAAATTGGGGATTTGGTTCAGCTTTAAGTATGACGTTAATTTTGCTTGTTAGTATTGCGATCGCACTTTTAATTAAGTTCGGCGAACCTGCACCCAAACGCTAACTTTCCGTCACTCATTTATAATAAGGGCATCAAACGCCAGCGAGACAACGGTTATGCTCTCACCTGATCTCAAAAATGCGTTACCAACTACTGATGAACTTCCCTGTTCAGACGATACGCCAGTGGATAACGAAGATCAAAACTTTTTGCCCAACATTTTACTCTTCTTACTTAACTCCATTTGGGCAAACCGCCTAGATTGGTACTTTGGAGTAGATATGGGAGTGTATCACACCACAGGCATAAATCCCAGAGTACCTGTAGTACCAGATGCTTTTTT
The DNA here is from genome assembly GCF_034931145.1 of Nostoc sp. UHCC 0252. Classification (NCBI taxonomy): domain Bacteria; kingdom Bacillati; phylum Cyanobacteriota; class Cyanophyceae; order Nostocales; family Nostocaceae; genus Nostoc; species Nostoc sp. UHCC 0252. The sequence goes on from NZ_JAYGHE010000018.1 coordinate 40,983, forward strand.
AAGTGTGGGAGTAGAACGGAAAAAGGGAGGTAAATCACGCAAAAGTTACGCGGTTTGGGAAGAAAATGGCATAGTTCCAATATTTACATTAGAAATGGTATCCCACACCCCAGGAGGTGAATATGACGAGAAGTTAGATATATACAGAAAACTCGGTGTATTGTACTACGTAATTTATAACCCCGAATTTTGGCGACGCGATCAACATCAACCCTTTGAAGCGTATAAGTTGATAGATGGAAATTACCAACTACAAATAGGTGAACCTTATTTGATGCCAGAGGTGGGGTTAGGTATTGGGCGACATCAAGGTGTAATTGCCGGCATACAACAGGAATTTTTATGTTGGTATGATGAGCAAGGAAATCGCTATTTGACAGATGGAGAACAAGCGCAACAAGAGCGATCGCGGGCTGAACAAGAACAACAAAGGGCTGAACAATTAGCGCAGTATTTACGTTCTCTAGGTGTAGATCCAAATAATCTACCTAGTAGTTAAGGCGATCTCGTCCAGTAAAACTTTCAGTCCATGCATTTCGGCTCAATGCCTAATTAACCCAAATTGCTACTCATTAAAATGTGCCGATTATAGACAATATTCAAGCCTATGGTTAACGGAGCTATCTCTTATTGAGCCTTATTAACTTCATCCAAAGATATTTTAATGACTTCCTCCCAGGATTCTAATTGCTTAATAACTCTTTGAGGTAAATTAGCGTAAATAAAAGGAAAATTAGGATTAGCTGTTGCTTCAAATCCTAAGTGTCTTATCCTTTGAGCGACCGGGTTAACGTTAGCTTGATTTTCTCGGTTTCTCTGGTGGGCAACTTTATTATGGTAGCTCTCCAATTCTTGCAAGGTTATATTGCAATACGGTTCAGTTAAGGCTGCAACTCTTTATCAAGGTTAAATTTTTAACGAACCGCAGAGGCGCAGAGAAAACAGAGAGAAAAGAAAAAATGTTTAACCCAAGCGTATTGCTTGATAGCACCCAATTAAAACAAGATTAATTTTAATGATGTGCCACCATAAGTAAATGGTTAAAATTATCTGTATTACTACTGTGAATTAAACCCTTAATTGTAGAAAGAAACTCATGCTCTAAATAAGGCTTGGTCAAGTAAGCCTTTGCACCCAACTCTTGAGCAAGCTGGCGATGTTTTTCAGCGCTGCGAGAGGTGAGAATAACTACAGGTATTTTTGCTAAATTGGGGTATTGCCGAAAATTACCCAACAACTCAAAACCATTCATTCGCGGCATTTCTAAATCGGAAACGACGACTTGAATTTCTGGATGTAACTGCAACTTTTCTAGAGCTTCTATACCATTTTGAGCTTGTATTACTTGATAGCCAGCTTTTTGCAAAGTTAGAGAGATAGTTTGGCGCAGGCTAATTGCATCATCTACTACTAAAACAACTTTTGGTGATTTATTATCTGACTCTTGAAAATCACTTGGTTGGTTTTCTATAGTTTTGGTAGAAGTAGATGCAGGAAGTAATGGTGTAGATACAAAAGTGTCTCCCGATATCGCCAAGGCTTTTTTATTTGAGGAAGAAGCTATTGGTAACGCCATGATATCAAGTGTTGTTAGCTGGAGGCTATTAGACTCTACCAGTACGGAAGCATCGATCACTAAGATAAGATTACCATTAGCTAAACTACTACAACCATAAATATATTTTGGCTGTGCGATCGCATTTCCTAAAGGTCTGATTACTAGTTCTTGTTCACCAATTATTTGGTCAACTTCTAAAGCAAACATTCCCTGATTTCGTTTTAGCAAAAGCACCGGATTTATCGCTATGTTAGAGTCAGCAGTGTTGGATGTATTGTATTTAGTGCCAGTATTCAAGAATGAATCATTATAATCAATCAACTTTGAAAGTTGGCGGAGGCTAACCATAGTCTCATCATTGTCTGTGTTCCAATGCAAGACTTTTTGACCTTCAATTTCTTTGATCTGCTGTTCAGAGGGAATCAGTATTTTTTCGATGCTGTCCAAAAGAAGGGCATAAACAACACCTTTGGCTTGAACCAACATTAGTTTTTCAGTAGTCATAGAAAAAGGAATTTTGAGTATGAATATTGTTCCTTGGTTGGGTAAAGATTGTACTGAAATTGAGCCGTTAAGTGCATTCATCTGAGTCCGCACAATATCCAACCCCATACCGCGCCCGGAGATTTCAGTTACTTTATTAGCAGTAGAAAACCCAGGTGAAAATATTATGTCTAAAAGTTCAGGTTCAGCCAGATTAGAAGCATAACTTTTAATTTTGTCTTCATTTTGTATGGGATAGAATTCAGCAGCTTTATTGCGAATTCTGTCTAAATTCAATCCCTGACCATCATCCCGAACTTCAATGACAGTTTGACTACCCTGATGATAGGCGCGGATTTCTATTAACCCTTGTTCTGGTTTACCAAGTTCACGGCGAAGTTGCGGAGTTTCAATACCGTGGTCAAAAGCGTTACGGACTAAATGTAACAGGGGATCGTAGAGTTTTTCTGCGATCGCTTTATCTACTAGTACTTCAGTACCAGTTAGCTTTAATTCTACAAGTTTGGCATAAATATTCCCAAACTTATTTACCATGTGAGGGAAACGATTTAGGATATTACCCAAAGGCAACATTCGTGCTTCTACTAAACTTTCTATAATATTAAGAGTTAAATTCTCTTGTTTGTCACTAATTTGAGCAGCTTGCGTCACAAGCAACTCAAGAGATTCTGTGGTTTCTTGTAGTTGCAGTGTCTCTTCTATTGCTTCATGCAATGTCATGTGAAATTCTGTATATACATCCATTTCTAAAGAGTCAAACTTCACTGCAAAATTTTGCGTTTGTTGTGAAGCAATATTTGGTATTTGTAATGGTAGATCACGTAATTCATTTAAAGTTGTTTGATGTCTAGTAATTTGCCGGATTAATTGCTCAATTATTTCTTGGACTTGTTCATCTTGCAAACTACGCCGTTTTTGGTAAATCAGCAACTCTCCAGCTAGATAATTGAGGTGTTGTAGCCTTTCTGTATCTACTCGAATAAATGAAGGTTGGCGAAAGTTTTTAGTTTGAATATACTGTGATTTATCTTCTATTTCTTTGTTGATTTGTGTAGCTAAATCAGGCATGGTCTCAATAGCTGTTTCAGGAACATCTATAGTTATTTGCTCATTAACAATTAATGAATCGACCTTTTCTGAATAATCATCAACCGTGGTAGTCACCACTTGTTCTAGAAAGTTTTGGCTAGTTTCTTCTCCCCATATTGTCTCTAGTAGGTGATCGGTAATTGGAGAAGATACAGATTGGGGTATTTCTCTAATAACTAACAGTGATTGTAACTTGGGACTATCAAGCCAATTTATCTCTTTGCTAGTAACAGGAGGATAGTTTTTATACTCTTCTGCTAATGCATGAATTCGGTTTTGCAATATTTTGATTATCGACAGATAACTGTCAGTTTTAATAACAGAATACTGAAACTTTGTTACTGCAAATAAAACGATTAAAATAATCCCATTCCGATAAATAGAAAGACTTTTGCTATCTTCCTCGTCTTGGATGAAATCAAGAAAATTTTTCAGCCAACTTTCGATGTAATAAAGTAGATTTTTTCTTTCTAAGTTGGGAAGCAATAAATTCAGATTAAGCTCTGTCTCTGGTATTTCTACCTCGTGATTAAACCAGCCAAAAATATAGCGAATTACTTTTAAATAAAACTTAGCAGTTATTGGCTTTACAGATTCGTTTTTATTATCAGATGTAGTCAGAAACTGGTAAAATTTTTCTTCGTCGAATTTACCAAAATATGAGTTATTTTGCCATTCCCTAGATAATTCATTATTCGCCACTATCGTGAGTTTTCGCAAAGCTGGAGAAGTTTCTCCGCCAGATGTGCGATCGCCTTCTAATACCAACTTTTGTGCTTGTTGTAAATCTGCAAGGGCAATTTCTGCGATTTGCTGCACCTGGGCGGGATTTGCTTGGAGTGCTGACAGAATTGTTTGGGAAATTTCTCCCAATCCAGGTAAATTTAGAGATTCTGCTAAACCGAGAAAAACTTCAGCTTGAGAGTGTAAAAAATCAATAAACTCTTCACTACTTGGTGGCTTGTTGACAGCTTCAGCAATACTGTTTAGACGTTGCTCTACTCCCACTTCAAAAACCGACTGAACAATATCAAACCCCAATTCCTCAGAAGTGGGAATATGAGCCTCATCGCCAAATGCGTCACCCAGCTTTTCTTGTAATTGTGCAAACACTGAAGTAGCTCGATGGAGTAGTTCTTCATCATTCACAGTGCTGCCTATTAACTCAGTATTTAATGCTATACTCAGGCACTCGTAAGCTTGTAGTAAAAGTGTTTGTAATTCAGCATCGACTTTTACTTTAGGATTATATAAAGCCTTAAATACATCTTCTAAGAAATGGGCTATCATTTTAATTACTTCTAGCCCAACATTAGCAGCGCCACCTTTCAGTGTATGAGTAGCACGCATTAAATTATGAACTTTAGCGGTACTATAACCTTCTGATAAGCTAAATAGTTCTTGTTCAATAATTTGTATTAATTCTGGGGCTTCAGCCAGAAAGTAGATATATCCTTGTTCACGAATTGCAGCATCAGTAATCATATATTTAGATTAGATTTTAAATTTTGGATTTGTTGTGTAAAGTTTTGATTGATGCAACTATCATTGCCAGAATTTCAGTGTGCAATCTTTAACTCTTAATTTCTAATTTTTCATTTTTAATTCCCCGTTCGCATAGCATCCCGCAGGGAAGGGATTGATTTACCACAACAAGCTGATCGATGTTTAACTCTCACAGATGTTGCTGAACGGATTAGCTGCTTGCCAATGACATCTACCGTTCAGCTGTGTAGAAGGTCTTTTTCTAAGCGGATTAATTGCAATACTACTGCTTTATTCTCCGCTTATAATCGTCCTCATTCATAATCAAAATCTAAAATTTATTTGACTTTAAACTTACTAGAAGTTGTTAGCAAATCTTGTGCCATCCCTGATAAATCTTGAAACACAGTTGCAATTTCTTGAGACTCAGCAAAAGTCTTATTAGCAATTGTTGCTACATCTTGCATTGATTTTGTGACTGTTACAGATTGCGTCATTTGTTTTTGAGTTGCTGCGGTAATTCGCTCGATTAGCTGACTAATTTCGGCAGTTGCAGAAACGATCGCATTCAAGTTTTGGCGAGTATCACTGACTAGATTTGTGCCTTCTACTACCTGTTGAATACCAGTTTCCATTGCTACTGCAACCTCTCCAGTTTCTGCTTGAATTTCCTGAACTAATTTTTCTATTTCGATGGTTGCTGCTGCTGACTGGCGAGATAAAGAACGAACTTCATCGGCTACAACTGCAAAGCCTTTACCATATTCACCAGCACGGGTGGCTTCAATAGCTGCATTCAGAGCCAGTACGTTTGTCTGTGTAGCGAAATTACCAATCAAATTCACCACTTTGGAGATTTTTTGCGAAGATTCACTGAGGCGTTTAATCTTCTTGCTGGTTTGAGCAACGGTTTCACGAATTCCTTGGATTGCTTTTACAGTTAAGTTCATCGCAGTATCGCCAGACTCAACAGTTTCATTGGCTTGTTGCACCGCTACTTGCACTAACTGGGCATTCGTCACCACAGCTTGAGTAGAGTCCACCATCTGTTGAATTTCGCCTAATGCTGCGGTAATTTCCTCAGATTGTTGTTGTGCTAAATTAGTCAGTCCCGCTAGTGAAGCTTCACTATTGCTAGAAGTTTGGGCAACTTGTTGAGCAGCCCCCTGTACCTGAAGAACTATTTGGCGGAGTGCTTGCAGAGTATTATTGTAAGCATCAGCGATCGTGCCTAGCTCGTCTTCTGTAATGGGTGCGCGTACTGTTAAGTCACCATTCAGGGCAGGTCTAAGGGCTGTTAGGAGTTGAATAGATCGTTGTTGTAGTAACTCCTTGGCTGCCTTTTCTCGTGCTGCGGCTTCTGCTAATTTTGCTGACTGTGCTTGTACTTGTTGCAAATATTCCGTATGTTGTAATGCCAGCCCTAACTGGTTGCCAATACGTGCTAACAAGGTGACTTCCGATTCTTCCCAATCACGAGTTCCAGAATTTTGATAAGCTGCCAACAATCCCCACAGTTGCTCGCCAGCAAATACAGGAACGATTACATAAGCTTTGACTTCAAATTGCTCTAAAATTTCAATGTGGCAAGGAGAATGACCTATTTGATAGATGTCATTTACAACAAAGTTTTCCCCTTGGGCATATCGACCTCCTTGAGTTTCTTGTAAGTGGGTATCTTCCCAGACAGTCTTGATATCGGGGCCTACAAGTTTCACCCAAGTATGAGCTACTGATTCTGCTACAAATTCACCAGTCCAATTAGGGTTGAAGCGATAGACACCGACGCGATCGCATCGCAGTAATTGCCTTACTTCTTGAGTGGTTGTTTTGAAGATTTCTTCTACATCTGAAGATTGCCGGATGCGGTTACTGATCTTGGTGACAGCTTTCTCTTGTTCTGCTATTTGAGCTAGTTTTTCAGATTTCAACCGAACTAATTCCAAATAATCTATCTGTGATTTAGCTAGGCTAAATTGCAAGCTAGTCTGAATCAAAAAGTTCACTTCCCAGGTTTCCCACTCACGGGGGCGAGAATTTTGATAAGCTGCCAGCAAACCCCACAATTTATCCCCAAAGAATATCGGAACAATTATGTAAGCTTTGGCTTCAAACTGCTCTAAAATCTCAATATGGCAGGGAGCAAGCCCTACTTCATAGATATCATTAACGATAAAGTTTTCGCCTTTAACATACCTACCTCCCTTAGTTTCTTGCAAGTAGGTATCGTCCAAAACGGTCTTAATATCAGGCCCTACCAGCTTTGTCCAACCAGTACCCACAGATTCAGCCACAAATTCGCCACCCCAGTCAGGGTTAAAGCGATAGACTGCGACGCGATCGCATCGTAGTGATTGACGCACTTCTTGAGTGGTTGTTTTGAAGATGCTATCTACATCTAAAGATTGCCGGATGCGGCCTACTATCTTAGTAAAAGCTTTTTCTTGTTCAACTATTTGAGCTAGTTGTTCAGATTTCTTATGCATTTCTTCCAGGTATTCACCTTGTGAGATAGCCACGCCAAATTGCAGCCCAATTTGAGTTACAAAGCTTTCTTCCCAAGGTTGCCAATCACGAGGCCCAGAATTTTGATAAGCTCCCAGCAAACCCCATAGTTTCTCTCCAGAGAAGATGGGCGCAATGATGTAAGCCTTCATTTCATACTGCTCTAAAATATCAATGTGGCATTGAGCATGACCCATTTTATAGATGTCTTTGGCCACATAGCTTTCACCCTTGGCATAACGTCCTCCTTGGGTGTCTTGTAAGTGGGTATCTTCCCACACCATATAAAAATCAGGGCTGACCATTTTTATCCAGCCACTACCTACTGACTCAGCGACAAACTCGCCACTCCAGTCAGAGTTGAAACGATAGACACCGACGCGATCGCATTTTAGTAATTGACGTACTTCTTGAGTGGTTGTTTGAAAAATCTTATCAACACTTGATGCCCGCAAAATTTTATCGATAACTTTAGCTACCGATTTTTTTGCTAGTATTCGCTGTTGTTCTTCTCTTTTGAATTCAAAACTTTGTAACCTGTAAGTCAGTTCTGTTGTAATTTGAGATAAAAGGCTAATTTCTACTTCTTGCCACTGCCTCGTTGAATAGCAATTATTTACTGCTAGTAGCCCCCAGACTTTACCTTCTACTACAATCGGTAAACTCAAACTAGCTTTGATTTGAAATTTATCTAGCAGTTGCTTTTGATAAGGGGTAAGTTGAATCTGACTGATATCGTCAATAACTACAGGTTCTAGATAGTCTTGATTGGTATATAAACCAAAAATAATCCCAGGAATATTTTCGCCTAAAGTCGGTGTCCAACCGAGTGTTCTAGATTCTGCTAAAACATTACCTGAATCAAGAGAAGTAAACTGATAAATTAAGGCGCGATCGCAGCCAACTTTTTCTCTAATTTGCGCTACAGTAATTTTGAGTAGTTTATCAAGGTCTGGCGCTTGACGCATGTGAGTTGCGATGTCTTGGAACTGTCGCCGTTATGATTTAATTTTGCATTGGTTAGAAATGAAGAGTAGTAATTTTTTTTGAGTGTTAAGCTACTAAATTAATATTTATTAATTAATTGCTTCACAATTACCACTAATTCCTCTCGGTCAATTGGTTTTGATAGATAACCCTCAGCGCCGAGCATATTACCCCAAATTTTATCTACATCGCTATTTTTTGTAGAACAGAAAACTACAGGTATTTTGCTAGTGATAGGGTTATTTTTCAATTCTCGGCAAATTTCAAAGCCGCTTTTTCCTGGTAGAATTACGTCAAGAAATATTAGGTCTGGCTTATTTTTATCTATTTTGTCTTGAGCTTCTTCACTACTTGTAGCGCTAATCACAGAATAACCAGCCTGTTGCAAGTAACGGCTGATTATTTCCATATCTGTTAAGCCATCTTCAACAACTAAAACAGTATTCATGGTAATTATCCTTTAAATTTTTTACATTCTTAAAAAAATTAGACATACAAATCCTAAATGATTTATGAACAAAGATATGGAAGAAGCTACCCACTAACTCTCTTGTCATAATTAATATTTCACAACTCAAATAGAACTGCTACAAACACAAAAATTGTATTTGTCTAATTTTGATTCAATCTTTATGTATTAACCTCAGAAGAAGTACGTAATGAACAGAGCTTATATATATATTTTTGTTTTTAAATTTCTACTAATTTTGATAATTACAAAAAAATTAGGTAGCGGTTTAAAACCTACCTAATTTTTTTGTAAATTCTGACTTTTAACTTTTTATTTAGCACCCCATTAAATTTATGCTTATTAGGGTGGTAAAAATTTTTTTATGGCTCTCCGTGAGCAATAGGCTAATGATTAATTTGAAGAGAAATTACTAATTTTCTCTAATTAAAAGAGAAGTTTGCTTTTTTAAGCGTGGCCTCCTCCTGCCTCCTGCTTTCTAGTTCCTACCTCCTGAAACATATTGGCGTTAGCTTTACTCTTTTCAATGGGGACACTTGATGCAGGTAAATACTTACGTAGTATACTCATTACCTTGTCAGCCACTACGGGTTTAGTAATAAAATCTGTAGAACCGACTACCTTAGCACGAACTCTATCTAAAAGACCATCACTACCTGTTAATATAATCACTGGTGTATTGGCAAAGGCTGATATTCGCCGTAACTGAGTGCAGATTTCGTAACCACTGGCGACCGGCATAATCAAATCTAAGAAAATTAGGTCTGGTTTATTTTGAATAAGAGTTGGTAGAGCTTGTACAGCATCTTGAATCTTGATAAACCTTAGTCCATTGGCAGTGATAATATCCTCTAGCATTTTACAGACTTGAGGGCTATCATCTACGCAGGCTACTAGTGGAGCAATGGGTTTCTTTGGTTGTGCGGTGACAGGTTTATTATTTACTTCAGTTGGCACTAACGGCGTGTCAGCGACTTCCACCAATTCGATGATTCCTTTAAGAATATAGGGAAGCAATGAACGGGTCAAAGGCAGTACACTTTGCTTCATTTTCACGGCTAAATCTCGCAGAGTTAATTTGCCATTGATTAAACTTACAAAGTTTTTGTAGACAGACGGACTTACCATCTGTTGGAGTTGTTCTGGCCGCCGCAAAATTGGTGCCAAGTCAGGAGAAAAATTTGCTAAACCAGCTTCTGACCAACTTTTCCACGAGTCTTGCATGTGCTTTACAGACATTTCTGCACTGGTGAAGCTCATTGGTGTTTCGAGGATAACTTCTTGGCTGCGATTGCAACTTATAGAAGCAAAATTTCCTTGCAGAGCTAGATCAAATAAGAGTTCTGCGATGGTGTTTTCTGCAATAGACTGAATCTGTTCTCTCTGAATTTTCTGTTTTTTATGAAAGATTTCTAGAAGACGGTAATCCCAGTAATCTAGTGATACATCTTGTGAACGCAACAGCAACTTATCAACATCAATCTGAGGACAATTTTGAGCCATCTGTCTACGCCATCGGCGGAAGGGATGAGTTCCACCTGTTGCCCAAACTATCCGTCCTAGCCGATAGTAAAAAGTCCATTGGCTGCCTTTTGAACTTTTAATATTTAATTTGCCATTATATTGTAGTTGAGTACAAGTTTTAAATTCATTTATCAGGTTATTTGAAAGAATAATTTCCGAGTGGGCCATATTTTGTTCCTTATATTAAAAAGCCAGGTATTAAAAACCCACGCTAGCTATATAGTGGTCAACAGACACCTCAAAAAGCTTAAATCTATTTTGGTATATAGCAATTTAAAGCAAATTTATTAAAATCAAAGGTGATAGAAAAATAGCAAAAATTTTGAGAGTTCGTAAGTTCTCTAGCACAGAGTTTATTATCGGCAGACTTTAGGACTGGAGTAGATTGTTATAGTCCATATCATTAAGATGCATTTGAGTATTTGTATATTATTTTAATAACTTTCTAATGGGATTATATCCGTGGAAGTTCTGAATTTTTTGTTTTAATAAAGATTAAGAGTCTCTAGAGAGATTTACCTTAATTGTTGAAATTGGCTCTTACTGTTATAAATATTGATTTAAGTTTACATTTGTTTATTTTGGGAAATTGTAGTAATAGTAATTTTGTATGAAAGTGCGCCAAACTACTGGATGAAGAAAGAACCGCATTCGCGTTAGCGTCTCCCCTTGAGAGAAGGACGCAAAGGAGATTTGACGCAGCTTCACAAATAAATTGTAATGAGCTTTTTAGGGAATTTTATCTTTAAAAAAAGGTGTCCTACTCAGACAAGTAGCAGCCACCTATAGAGTATTTCTTTAGGAAAATTGTTTTAAGGTTGGTTGTGGTTTTGATAGCTGATAACAGCTGCCCTAAGATTACTTTGGTGTTCTGAAAGAAGCCGATCGCCCTCGTCTTTTTCTAAACCAGTCCAGTGCATTAATAATGCTAGCTTAACCCATTTGCCACTGCGTTCTAATAAAAAACCAGCAGCTTCCCGACTTAAACCTGTGAGGTCTTGCAAAATTCGTAAAGCGCGATCGCGTAGCTTTTGATTTGTTACCGCCACATCCACCATGCGATTACCATAAACTTTGCCTAGTTTAACCATTACTCCAGTAGAAAGGATATTTAAAGCTAACTTCGTGGCTGTACCAGCTTTCAGGCGAGTTGAGCCAGCGATGATTTCTGGCCCTGTCAATAGGCGAATGTCAATATCGGCATCAAAGCTAACTTGTTCAGCCGGAACACAGGCGATAAAAATAGTGCTGGCTCCCCGTTGACGAGCAGCATGAAGCGCACCGTGGACATAAGGCGTTGTCCCACCTGCGGTAATGCCGACTACGACATCTAGCTGGGTAATGTGTCGCCCAGCGATCGCAGCCTCACCATCTTCAACACTATCTTCTAAACCCTCCGAACTGCGTAGCAGCGCACCCGCACCGCCAGCAATAATCCCCTGTACCAACTCTGGGGGCGTACAAAAAGTAGGTGGACACTCAGCAGCATCTAATACCCCTAAGCGACCACTTGTGCCCGCACCAATATAAAATAAGCGTCCCCCGTGGCGCAAACGCTCTGCGGTTATATCAATTGCTTGTGCCAAATGAAACTTCGCCGCCGCAACCGCCGCAACTGCTTTTTGGTCTTCGCTATTAAAGAGTTCTACCAATTCCAGAGAACTAAGCTGGTCTAAGTTCAGACTGTTAGGATTTACCAGCTCGGTTAAAAGATGCCCACGTTCTTGCAAGTTTGTCATTTGTCATTTGTCCTTTGTCATTTGTCCTTTGTCATTTGTCATTTGTCAGTTAGTGACTAGTGACTGATGACCAGTGACCAATGACTAATGACTAATGACTAATTAAAGCAATCCTTCCAATTTGCGACGCATCTTCTCTAGTTCAGAATCAGATAACTCTGGTTCTTCTAGTGGCTGTTGATTGAGAGGGAAAGTGTCTTCAATAGTATCCTCCTTCTGGGCATCTACTTGCCAGTCCGTTTGTTCCACGTTCAACTCTGGGGGAGTGACAACTAAATTGCTGTTTTCTGGGACAATTTCCCATTCATATCCAGCACTTTCGCAAAATTCCTTGATTTCTTCAGCATCCATTGGCTCTGGTGTTGGTGCGGGGAAATCCTGAGCTTCTAGCATTAGGGCAAAGCGCGTCGCATCGTCTTCTGACTCGAACATCAGAATTTTATTGCGTAGCTTGCCGCCGTAGGCATCGCCCTCCCGAATCGTGTGAATCCCCTCATTTTCCGTTCGAGCATTAAAAATCAACACAAAGACACGCATAGGTGTAATCATCTGTCTTTTTTAAGGTCTATTCATATTAAAGTTCTAGGTTGTACCTGTGCAAAAGTCAAAGGAACAATTTTCACACTATTGAGATCAGATTTACCTGAAAACGCCAATATTATTAAGCATAAGTATTGGATCAACCAAATACCGTAACTCAACCAATGGGGTCTTGGGTTTAGTTGGCGTATCCTGGAAAGGGCATACTGAATCAATGTGTCAGTTAATGCTTGTGCGTGCCAGCAACATCAGGCAATTAATACAGTGAAAGCAAATGACTAAATCTCCCAATCAAGATATTTTCTCCCCGTGCCCTATCCATAAGCGTCTGTGGTTACTGGTGTTGAAGCGGGGTAGCATTGCTTTGGGCGGACTTTTGCTATTAGGAGTTATCATCGGTGTTTGGCGGTTGTGGACTTTTGTCCAAACAGAGTTAACCCCGTTGGCACAAGAAAGTCTTACTACTACACTTAACCGTCCGGTAAAATTGGGAAAAGTCACAAAATTTTCCTTGACGGGAGTGCAGTTTGGGGCTTCAGCTATCCCAGCCACATCTACAGATGCAGATCAGGCCGTAGTCGAATCTGTGGAGGTGGGTTTTGACCTGTTACAACTAATCTTTAACCGCCATCTAAAGCTAGATGTTACCTTAGTCAACCCAGATATTTATATTGACCAGGATGAGGAAGGGCGCTGGGTTTCTACTAGCATCGCTTCATCAGGTAAAGATAGTGCAATTAAAACTGATTTGGACTACCTGCGGTTTCGCAATGCCAAGCTGTCCTTGATGCCGCAGAAGAGAGTAGAAGAGGTAGAGGAAGCAGAGGAAGCAGAGGAAGCAGGGGAAGCAGGGGGAGCAGGGGGAGCAGGAGAAGTAATATCTTCCACGACTCCCGCCTCCCCGGTAACATTTTCTCAATTGAATGGATCTGCCCACCTTTTAGCAAACAACCAGTTAATTCGGTTTGATGTGGGAGGGCAAGCAAACAGTGGTGGCAATATTTCCATTCAGGGAGAGACACGTTCCAAGGTGCTAGCAGGCAACTTTCAGTTGCAAGCACAAGATTTGTTCGCTGCGGATATTACTCGGTTGATTAAGTTACCAGTGAACTTACAGGCGGGTCGAGCTAATGGCGACTTATTAGTTCGGTTGACACCAGGACAGCAGACTTTATTGTATGGCAACGCTGCTGTGCAAGGGGTAACACTTCAAATACCCAAAGTTCCGCAACTGTTGAGTAATAGTCAAGGAAATCTCCGTTTTCAAGGAACGGAGTTGCAGTTAAACAACATTACTACCAACTACGGCAAAATCCCGGTAGTGGCTACGGGAATTATTGACACTCAAGCAGGCTTTAAGTTGTCAGGGCGGGTAAATGCGGTAAGTTTGGCTAATGCCCAGGAGACTCTGAAGGTAAAACTACCCGTACCGATCGCTGGACAAGTACAAGCAAATTTGCTAATTACCGGATCAACTAAAGAGCCAATTCTCTCAGGTTCAGTTAGCACAATTCAAACTGCCCGGATTGATAAAGTTGATTTTAATAGCATCAGTAGTAAATTTGAGCTTGTTACTAGTTCTAGTTACTCTTTACTTACCCTAAAAGATATTCAAGGTAAAGCCAAAGTTGGTGGTGATATTACCGGCGCTGGCACAATTCAACTTGGTAAAACCCCGCGACTGGATTTAAATTTCGCTGCCAAGAATGTTCCAGGGAATGCGATCGCAAAAGTTTATGAAACAACACCTGCGTTCCAAATCGGTAATGTCTCAGCTACAGCCCAATTACGCGGCGCTTCTACCAATGTCCAAACTTTGGTACAATTTCAAGCTCCTAATGGAACTTACCCTGGAACTGGTGAAGTTGCGATTGGGAGCGATCGCAATGTCTCTTTCCGTAATGTGGCTCTTAATGTCAGTGGTGGTACAGTCAGAGCAAGTGGAAGTTATATCGATCAACGTTGGCAAGCTGTAGCCGTTGCCTCAAGGGTAAAATTAGAACCCTTTGTAGATAAAAGTCAACTGCAAAATGTCTCTTTGGCGGGGGCACAGTTTAATGGTCGTCTCATCCTTTCAGGCAGCACAGCACCATTTGAAATTGCCACGATTCGCAGTGATGGGGCAGGAGTTCAAATTGGTGGCGGTACAGTTGCAGTTTCTAATATCCAACTACAAGACCAAGGCTTTTCTGCTCAACTTGTAGCGAATGGTGTGCGGTTAGGGCAAATCTTGAAACAGTCTCCCCCAGCTTTAAATAATCCTTTGGCGGGTACGTTCCAAATTGCAGGTAGCAGAGATAATTTTAGCCTGAAAACCCTCCGTGGAAATGGTGAGGGTAGCCTTGCTATTGGTGGTGGTACGGTTACAGCTAAAAATATCCAACTTGCTAATGGAGTTTATCAGGCGCGAGTCCAGGCTAAAAATGTACCTGTGCAGCAGTTGGCAACAGTACCAAAGCAGTTTCGAGGGGCATTGAGTGGTCAAGTAAACGTAGCGGGTACTGTTGATTCTTTTAAACCAGAAACTATTCAAGCCAGTGGTCAGGCGCGGATAAATGTTGCAGGTGGGACTATTACAGCCTCTAATATTCAACTTGCAAATGGTGTTTATCAGGCGCAAGTTCAGGCTAAGAATGTTCCTGTGCGGCAGTTGGCAGCAGTACCACCGCAGTTTCGAGGGACGTTAACTGGTCAAGTAAACGTGGCGGGTTCTGTTGAATCCTTCCAACCACAAACTATCCAAGCCAGTGGCCAGGCGCAGGTAAATGTTGCAGGTGGAACGATTACAGCCTCTAATATTCAAGTGGCTAATGGTGTATACCAGGCGCAAGTTCAAGCAAATAATGTCCCGTTGCAGCAGTTGGCAGCAGTACCACCGCAGTTGCGAGGGACGTTAACTGGTCAAGCAAATGTGGCGGGTTCTGTTGAATCCATCCAACCACAAATTATCCAAGCTAGCGGTCAAGGACGGCTAGATGTTGCAGGTGGAACGATCGCAGCTTCTAATATTCAATTGGCTAACGGTCGTTATCAAGCTGTAGTTAATGCTTCTGGTGTGGAATTAAATCGGTTCAATCAGCAATTGCGGGGTCAATTTGGCGGTCAGTTACAATTAGCTGGCACTGTCGGATCGTCCAAATTAGCTGATGTGCGTGCTGCTGGACAGGTGCAATTATCCCAAGGTCTTCCTGGTCTTGAGCAACCCTTGACGGCTGCGATCGCTTGGAGTGGTGAAAGGCTTACCATTGAACAAGCAACTGCTCCCGGTTTAAGTGTGACTGGTAACATATTAGCTAATGCTAAAAAAGCAGGTATACCGGAAATTACGGCATTAAATCTCAACGTCCAAGCGCAGAATTACAACTTAAAACAGTTACCGATTAATCTTCCTAATCAGGTTGCTGTGGCGGGAAGTGTAGATTTTAATGGTCAAATCACTGGTAAGTTGCCCTTGCCAAATGTGGTAGGGCAAATTAATTTACGAGACTTGGTTGTTCAAGATATTGCTTTTGAACCGTTGTTAACTGGTAACATCGATTCAGCACAGGGACGCGGTTTGAGTTTAAATTTGGCGGGAAATAGCGATCGCCTGGCCTTTAATTTGGATGCCAATAATCGCCCGAAATCTTTTTTAGTCAAATGGCAGCAAGCATCAGCTACAGGTAATGTTCAAGGGAATGATTGGGCGCTCAAAGTTGCAAATTTCCCCTTACAAATATTGAATTTGACTCCGCCACCAATTACTCGATTGGGTGCTGGTAAGATAACTGGGTTATTAACTGGAGATTTGCTATTTAATCAGCAGACATTAGCAACAACGGGGAATTTAGCGATCGCTGATCCAGAAATTGGCCGACTTAAAGGCGATCGTCTAGCGGCTCAATTCCGCTATGGTGACGGTAAAGCCACACTCACCAGTAGCGAATTTGTCAAAGGTAAAAGTAGCTACGCCCTTGTCGGTACGTTTGCCCAAAGCCCTAAAGGGCCTCAACTACAAGGTAAACTGAACGTCAGCCAAGGAGAGATCCAAGATGTTCTGACTGTGGCACAGATATTTGATTTACAAAATTTGCCAGGCGGTTCAGCAGAAATCTACGGTACAGCAGAGGATTTAACTACCACCCCCCAAGGAGTGCCAAATCAACCCTTATTAACCCAAATCCAACGTTTTTCTGAAATTGCAACTTTGGTAGAAGAACAGGAAGAACAGCGACTTAATTCTACTCCAATACCAGATTTGGCAGACTTAAAGGGGACTTTCAACGGGGAAGTAGCTGTAAATACAGCTACAGCCAACGGATTATCAGTAGATTTTAATTTGAATGGGCAAGATTTTGCTTGGGGTAAAAAAGAAGAACGAAATCGTTATTATACTGCCGATAAGGTGATTGCAGAAGGTAATTTTGAAAACGGTGTTTTGAGTTTGCGACCTTTACGGCTTGAATCTGAAAACAGGTTGATTGCCTTTACGGGTAACGTCGGTGGTGATGAACAATCTGGTCAGTTGCGGGTGAATAATTTTCCGGTACAACTGCTGAATAATTTTGTCAAACTGCCAATTGGAATTACAGGGAATCTTAACGGTACAGCAGCTTTAGCAGGTAGCATTGCTAATCCTCAAACTAGGGGAGAATTGCAAATCACAGAAGGATTATTGAATCAGAAAGCAATAGAATCAGCGAGGGCAAGTTTCAGCTATGCTAACGGACGCTTAAACTTTGGTAGTAGTGTAGCAATTGCTGGGCCAAAACCTGTTGATATTACTGGCAGCATCCCTTATAAATTGCCTTTTGCAACTGTAGCACCAGACAATGACCGAATCAATTTGGATATGAAGTTGGAAAACGAGGGATTAGGACTTTTAAACGCATTGACTAATCAAGTCGTATTTGAAAAAGGTGAAGGAGGAATAGACCTCAAGGTACGCGGGACATTGCAAAAACCGGAAGTAGATGGAATTGCTACTATCAATAATGCTACTTTTTCAGCCCAGGCTTTGCCAGGTAAACTGAGGCGTGTCACAGGTAGAGTACTGTTTAATTTTGACCGTATCTTAGTGGAAAATCTTGAAGGTAGATTTAGCCGTGGGAACGTACAAGCTGCTGGAGTAATTCCCATTTTTAACAATGAGAACACCACTATCGACAATCCCCTGACTGTTAATCTCGATCAACTAGCATTAAATCTCAAGGGACTTTACCAAGGAGGCGCTAGCGGCAATTTACAGATTACTGGTTCTGCCCTGAACCCGGTAATTGGCGGTAAGGTAAATTTGTTTGATGGTCAGGTATTGCTAGCAGAATCTACCGACACGAATTCATCTGCAAATAGTAGCCTTGATGTATCACCCACAAAAGAGAATAAGCAGAGTAAAGCTGAAATTGAGAATGGGATGGGAAATGGCATCGCTAGTTTTAATAATCTAGATTTAGAACTCGGTAAAAATGTCCAAATTAGCCGTCCTCCTATTCTTAACTTCCGCGCTACTGGTAATCTTATCGTTAACGGCTCAATCAATCAGCCCGTACCCGATGGCACTATCCGCTTAGAACAAGGAGGAGTGAATTTATTTACTACCCAATTTAACCTCGCTCGCGGCTATAAGCACACCGCAACTTTTAGCCCCTCTCAACCCCGCGATCCCAACTTAGATATTCGGCTATTTGCCAAAGTACTGGATGTTACTCAAAGTAATGATTTTAGTCGGATAAATTCTACAGGTTTATCAGCATTAGAGAGTGTTCGAGTCGAAGCCACTATCAACGGTCTTGCTAGTAAACTAAATGATAATCTAGAACTAACAAGCAGTCCGTCACGTAGTCAAACCGAAATTGTTGCTCTTTTAGGAGGTGGATTTGTAGACACCCAGGGGCGTGCTGACAGTACTTTGGGTCTAATTAATATCGCAGGTTCGGCTGTGTTCAACAATTTTCAGTCAGCTTTTAGCCAGATTGGGAATACCTTTGGTTTAAGTGAACTGCGGATATTTCCTACCGTTATTTCTGAGAATCCTGAAGCGGGAAGGAGTAGTTCAACTTTGGAATTAGCAGCCGAGGCTGGGATTGATATTTCTTCCAAAATATCGGTTTCCAGTATCAAAATTCTAACAACAAATGACCCCTTCCAATGGGGCGTTAACTATCGGATAAACGATGAATTTCGGGTGCGTGCTTCCACTAATTTAACTGATGATAGTCGTGCAGTAGTGGAGTATCAAACGCGGTTTTAAAGAAAGTTTTTTGGTGATATCGTGGAAGCAATCGCATGGACTCGCTCGTAGTTAGAGGATTTTGCGATTGCTTCGCTTCACTTCGTTACGCTCGCAATGACATAGAAAAAAGTGGGATGCTCCCATCCCCAGTTCCTTTTACCTTATTGTTCCGCAATCCAAGTACCATGAAATCCATAAGGCACTCGTTGAGGAATTATTACCCGTGCTACAGGTTCAGCAGTCACATCTTGGGCATTCACCACTACTAATTCTGAAGTGTTTGAATTCTCATCGTGGACGAAAGTCATCAGCCAGCCATCATCCTCAGATGTTGCACCGGGACGTGATGCAAACACAGCTTCACCGCCATAACGCCCTTCTCCAAATTCGTGGGTTTGGGATTTTCCACTAGTGAAGTCGTACTTTATAATACCTTCAAATAAAGGTAGGGGATTATTTGCCGCTTTGTTAGTGTAGCCATATCGGTTTTGTCGCCCCAATAGGTTTTCGTTGACGCGGGGAAATTCAGAAGCTACATCATCTAACATTTCTTCACGCACTGTCCCCGTATTGAGGTTAAATCGCCAGCGATGTAAGCGCGGGATATTTGCATCTGCGTCGGGTTGCGAATCACCAAGACTCAAAACAGTAGTAGAACTCATCCGACAGGCAATCAGCACTACTTCATCGCCATCTTCGTAAGCGTTGAGGGTATGGAAGACGTAGCAAGAGGGACTCTCAAACCATCGGATATTACTGTTGTCTCCGTGACGTGGTACGATGCCAAAACGACTGGGGCGATCGCGCTCAAACATCATAATGGGTTCTTGCCGTTGCGATCGCTCGACGCTAAAAGTTAATGGCAAATCCATAAAAATCGTGTAGTTCTCAGTGATGGCAAAATCGTGCATCATCACTCCTATAGGCAGTTCGATTGGCACTGTCCGCAACAGTTCGCCTTCTGCCGAGACCACACTATATTGAACGTATGGTGGTGCAAACAAAGAATAGCCAAAGAAGACCATTTCGCCCGTAACCGGATCTACCTTGGGATGGGCTGTGAAGGCAGAAATCAGCTTGCCATTGTAGGTATACTCACCAATAGTTTCCAATTCAGGAAGCTTGATGGCATGAGGTGAACCCCCCTCATTCAGCGCCAACATCTGGCCAGCGTGCCACACTAAGGCAGTGTTGGCAGTATTTTTGTAACCACCGTGAGGATTATCCCTGTTTGGTGGTTCTAACAACCCACTCCACAAAGCCTTACCCGCTTCTCGTTCTTTTTTCCACCCGGCTGTCTGGATATAACGGTTGCGATAAGTGGCTACGCCGTTGCTAATTTGTACGCCATGCAACATCCCATCTCCGTCAAACCAGTGATATTGACCTATGGGTGTCCATTGAGGGTTAGGGCCATTCCGTACAAACATCCCCGACAAGTCAAGAGGTAATTCACCGATGACTAGTAATTTGTCGGTGGTGATTTCTTCACGAATGGGAGCAAAATTCCGATCTAAATAGGGATTGACTGCGATTGTCGCCATTTTAAAAAATCTGATAATGTGATGTACATGGCTTTTGTTTACTGATAACATTTATCGCTATCTTCAGCCAATCAATATAAGTCTGTTCTCTTCGGATCACTAACTCTAGCACCAGCCTTTGCATTACTTGCTCACGGTTGGCAGACTCATCATCAAGTAATGGCAAATCAATTATTTCGCATTCAGAAAGCTTTTTGATTCGAGCCGCCAATTGTTGCTCCAGTAGATGAATAATGGTTTCATTGGGCAACTGCTCTGCAAAATGCAACTGGAGGAGCAAAGGTTCTCGGATAGTCGGTAAGGGTTGATGAGTTTCAAGCCATCGGGCAAATTCGGCTTTTCCTGGCTCCGTCACACAATATACTTTACGGTTGGGGCGATCGCGTTGAATCTCAACTGTACAGGTAATCCACCCTTGTTCAACTAGCTTATCAAGAGTTCTGTAAATTTGTGCCTGGTCTGCTGGCCACAAATGGGCAATACATTGATCAAAGCAGCTTGTCTTGAGGTCGTAGCCCGTCATTTCTTGCTGCTGAAGAAAACCTAGAATTACGTATGCTAGGGACATTAAGACATTTTTCCCATAATTGACATTTCCTCAATAGATGTACTTCTTATAACTTTATGCTATTATATGATTAATCCAATATAAGATACAACAGTTATAATGTAATGCTCCTTAACAAGGAAACCGAATTCAGAAACCGAGCTTGGGCGGATAGTTAATAGTGCCGTATGCACAGATGTTGAGCAGAATTAAAACTTTAATTACGAATTACGTTAGCGCCAACGACATAGTTTCTTTACAAGCTATGTGAACACTTAGAGCGACATAGGAGCGTCATTACTAATTACGAATTAGTAAAAGACTATTGTAACGAGAGGATGGGTAACATTGACTTCTAACACACTTTCACAAAGAATACGTCAACATCAATATTTGCGTGATTTACGTAACAAATTGCTTCATCTGCACAAGATGTTGCTGGACACAGAACGTATTGCTTACGAACAGGTTAGTGGACGAGTATCAAGCGGAGAACTTCTTCAGCTAGTTATCGCTCATGAACAATTTGCTTGGCTACATCGGATTTCCGAGGTGGTTGTGCAAGTTGATGAAATGCTCGAAGCAGATGAGCCGATTGCAATGGGCGATTTTGAAAAGTTGATTGCTGATGTCCGCACGCTGATTATACCGTTAGAAACGGGCAATACCTTCGAGAGAAAGTATTACAACGCTCTCCAGAGCGAGCCTGCTGCTGTGTTGGCACATGCGGAAATATCAAGATTTCTCACGACTAAGGTTTAGAGCAAGACTTGGGGCTTAAGCCCCAAGTTCTAGAGCAACTTCACCGAAGAGGCAGGGGGGAAGGGAGCAGGGAGCAGGGGAGCAAGCCCTTCCCCCCCTACATGGAGCAAAGGGAAACACATTTACGTTCGCGGAGCGTTTCGCAGAAAAGCCTCGTTCTTCTAGGGCGCTTGAACTGGGGGCGGAGTACAAGCTCCGTCTCAGTATTGTAGGGTGCGTTAGGATGAAGTCCGTAACGCACCAAACCCTTAATAAGGGTGCGTTACGCTGTCGCTAACACACCCTACGTATCTACGTATCTGTTCAAAAATCAAATAGGAATCCTATATTAGATAACGTGGTCATAAATAACCGCTATAATTTGCTTTATTAATTAAATTCACACCCATTTCACAGGATCTAATTGATAGTAACGTTGCAGCTGTTCATAAAGTTCTGGATGCTTGGACAATAATTGGTGCGGTTTCTCAAAGAATGTCTCAGTCGCTACGGCGAAAAATTCTGCGGGATTTGTTGCACCATAGCTATCCATTACCGTCTTTGCATTTTGTAGAACATCATCACAAAGTTGCTGATATGCTTTTGTCATCACCTTTGCCCAAATAGGATAATCTGAGTTGTGTTGCAGTATAGGAACTCCCTCAGCTTTACCATCTTCTTGATCCAACTGATGGGCAAATTCATGAAGCACAACGTTACGGCCATCTCTCCAATTAGTAGTGTCTTGTTTAACCTGTTCCCAAGATACTACTAATTGGTCAGTTGTCCACGATTCACCCAGCCTTGCCACGCGCTTTTCTTCAACAACATAATTTCCGATGGCAGTCGTTTCTTTAACAAAATAAGTGTTGGGATAAACCAGAATTGAACGAAGTTTAGGGAAGTACTGCCCACGTTCATTTAGAAGGAGTAAACAGGCGACAGCAGCCAGAGTAATTTTCATTTCCTCTGTTACCTGTAATCCTCCACAGCCAATAAATTGCTTTTCTGCTAAGAATACTTGAATATGTCCCTTAAGTCGTCTGATTTCATGGGGAGAAAGACAGGGATAAATGGGAAGATTATTCTCAATAATTGCATTCCAAAGCGGAGGAAAAGGACGATGTTTGAGACGGTTTCTTCGCCTTTTGACTAAAATGGGATTGAGTAATATCCCAGTGATAATTAGCCCAATAATAAGAAAAGCAATTATTGTTTTAATCATTGACGTTTGAATCAAATACTTTTCTATTAGAAATGGTTAATAGTAAGTATTTGATTTTTGAAATATACGTAGGGTATGTTAACAACAGTGTAACGCAATATTCCAAACTTGTACGGCGTTACATTCTGCTAACATACCCTACAAGATTACTGAGGTTTTAGGAGCATCCCAATGTTACAAGTTTATCAAGATGATTGATAGATTGTCATTGCGAGTGAAGCGGAGCGGAATGAAGCAATCGCAATGTAGTATCTAGACTTTGTGATTGCAACTCTAAAAGTCGCTCCATTTCATAAAGCTCGCAATGACAGCTTATGTTTATGCACATTCGGGATGCTCTTGAGATGTTTTCAAAAGCAATTTACAACTTGAAGTTTAAATAGCGATCGCAGTATTCTTGGTATTCTTGCTCATTCCTCTGGCGGTAAATCTACACTATAAATAGTTTCCCCAGCCAAGTTACGCAATGTCACTGTCATCACTTTTGTATTTTGATCTATTTTAACTCCTCCAAAAAATTGCAACCCCTCACTTGGGGGTCGATTTGCTTGCGTACCTGGAGGGAGGCTTTGAAATATCAATTGCGGGCCAAAAGTGTTCTCCAATTGGTTTGGCCCAAATGTTCCAGAATTTAAAGGGCCGGCGACAAACTCCCAAAAAGGCTTAAAGTCTTTAAATTGTGCTTTAGCGGGATCATAATAGTGGGCTGCTGCATAATGTACATCAGCAGTTAACCAAACAACATTCTGGATATTCTTGTTTTTGATAAATCGGAGTAAATCTGCAAGTTCTAGTTCTCTTCCTAAAGCTGGGCCATCTCCGTTAGCCCAAGCTTCAAAGTTTGTGCTACCATCTCTAACTATCAATCCTAAAGGCATATCACTAGCAATCACCTTCCATGTTGCTTTTGATGATAGCAATTGCCTTTTTAACCATTGTATTTGTGTTCTACCCGCAAGTTCTGTTTCTTTACTTGGTACTGGTTGATTATTAGGAGTGTTTGGCCCCCGATAGGTGCGTTCATCTACCATGAAAATATCTAATAATGGGCCATGCTTAAAGGAGCGATAAATTCTCGTTTTGTCTGGCTCATTATTTGTATAAGCAATAGGCAGATATTCCAAAAATGCTTGTCTTCCTCTTTGAGCTAGCAAGTTAACATCCTTGACTGTGTAGCGGTCATCGTTAAGAAGAAATTCTCCAGGATACCAATTATTTGTAGTTTCGTGGTCGTCCCATTGTGCCAATATGGGAACTTCAGCATTGAAACGTTTGATGTTTTCATCAAGTAAATTGTAAATATAGTTGCCACGAAATTCTGTGAGAGTTTCTGCTACTTTTGATTTTTCTAGTGTGGTGATGTTTTTCCAAACTGTGCCATCATCTAGCCTAACTTCTGACTGAATTGGCCCATCAGCATAAATATTATCGCCGGAATGAATGAAAAAATCGGGATTAAGTTGACGCATGGTTTCGTAAATTTTCATCCCACCAAAATCAGGATTAATACCCCATCCTTGACCGGCGGTGTCACCACCCCAAACAAAGAATATATCTCGCCCAAATTTGGGAGGAGTTCGGAAGGTACCATTTACAGGGGCGCTGTTGTTCTGATAATCTAAATCTTGGAAAATCACCCGATAAAATATTTGTTGGTCTGGTGGTAGATTATTCAGATAAAGTCGGGCTGTAAAGTCGCTATTTTTGAGAGCATTTGGGCCTACAAATCGCTGCACATTCCGAAAAGACTCGCTGGTAGAATATTCTACGATCATTTTGGCGGGGCGATCGCTACGGCTCCAAATAACAATGCTATCGTTGGAAATGTCTCCGCTAGCTACGCCATAAGGTATAGCAGGACGCATTTTATCAGAGGTGATAATGCCAGGTGCTTGAGCAAATACTTGTGATTTAGATACAAGATTTGTGGCAATAATTCCGCCTGCTGTGATAGTTGAACGGAGTAAAAACTGACGGCGGTTTAGCTTCAATGAGTGATTAGATTCCATGATAACTAATTGCAAGTTTAAGAAGTATTACAGGATAAATGTTTAGCACATTATGTTATGGCAACAAGTAAAGCTTGAGTTATCTAATGGTTAATAAAATATTTTTAACTAATTATTATCGAAACAGAATTCAGAATGAATTCTATACGACTGGAGAATAGCGACATGAAAAAGGGATTCTATCTTTCGCAATCCTTTTTCAAATTGGTATTACTATATATGGGATGTTTTATGTTTTGGAAGCCCCTGATGTTGTCAAAGTCTGTGATATTCTTTGCATCTAGCGATCATCATCGGTTAATATGACTAATTGCACTCTGGCTTCAGTTTCAGTAAATTTGACTTTTAAGTTGTAATTATGCTAACCAGTGTTGACCGTTTATTATTTGTCCGGCGAGTCCCGATTTTTAAGGAATTGCGGGATGATTTTATTGTGCGGCTCACTTCAGTAATGAACGAACTGTCATTTCCAGCTAATTACACCATCTTTCGCCAGGGGGAAGAGGGGCGATCGCTTTATATTGTCGTGTCAGGCCGAGTTAAAGTTCACATCGGCAATAAACAACTTGCAGAGGTGGAACAGGGTAAATACTTTGGTGAGATGGCAGTATTTGATACTCAACCTCGTTCTGCCAGTGCAACGACTTTGGAACCTTGCGAATTTTTGGAACTGACGCAAGAGCAGCTGTATGATGCGATCGAAGAAACCCCTGAAATTGCGGTAAATATCATTCGTGAGTTATCCCGTTTAATTCGCAAGTTGAATGACGATATGAATGTCACCTCTTTGCGGAGTTAATAATCAAGTCAATCGTAATAGAAGAGAATCAGAGAACAGATGGCGACAGACGCGATAATCTTGCGCCTAGAAAAGGTTACGGAACAGCACGCCGAGATCCTCTACTCCTATATAAGCAATCCACACTTGTACGAATATCTTGAGGAGTTAAGCCCTGGCGACTAGAAGTCGCGGCTACACGAGACTTTACCCACCTCCGTGGGTTAAAAATCTATTTAAAAAATATTATCTAATAGTTTTTAATTTACTCTACTGAGTTCTGTACTTGTTTGAATCTACGTTTTTATAGATGCTACTTTAAGGCATTTTGTAAGAAACTGTTGGGGAATTTCTTCACTTTCTCCCCAATGCAAATGAACATAAGAAGCGTAAACATTTGCAGGTAAACCCCATCCCTCGCATCCCATATCTTCGTCACAATCGTAGCGAGAAGTTTCAAATAGGGGCTGATTGGGAGTTAAGGTTAAATGGGAACGATGAAATTCATGCCCGTAAACAGTTGTACCTGTCTTAACTAACAGATTATTTTGCAAAGCTACTGCCCGACGATAGCCTAAAGTTAAACGTCCACCCATGACAGCAGATGTCGGTAAAACTCCCGCCATTGACCAAGATTTACCTTCAAAATCGATAATTTGCTCACATAAATACATTAATCCTCCGCATTCAGCGATCGCAGGCATTCCTTTCAAAATTGCTGTTTTCACTCCATCCCGAACGCTGGTATTTTCTGCTAGTTGCTGGGCAAAAACTTCTGGGAAACCTCCCCCAAAATACATTCCCTGCACATCTTTGGGTATGTCAGCATCTTCCAATGGACTCCAGAAAACCAGTTCTGCGCCAAGCTGTTGCAGCAAATCGAGATTGTCTTGGTAGTAGAAGTTAAAAGCGCGATCGCGGGCTACTGCAATTCTGATTGAGGAAGGAGGATGAGGTGGATGAGGTGGGTGAGGGAGAGGTTCTGATTTTAACAGGGGTAATAAATGTTGCCAATCGAAGCAGGTATCTCCTAAATCGGCGAGGCGATTAATTAAAGCGTTGAGTTCGGGAAGTTCTGCTGTGGGAACTAAACCCAAATGGCGATCGGGGATTGTGATGTTATCTTGACGGCGCAGCACGCCGAGAATAGGTAATTGTAAAGCTTCTAGAGAATCTTTGAGGAGAGAGAGATGGCGATCGCTCCCCACGCGATTTAATACTACCCCAGCTATTTTAATTCTCGGATCAAAAGATTGATAGCCGTGAGCGATCGCAGCCACAGAACCAGATAAACGACTGCAATCAATCACCAACACTACAGGTAAATTTAAAAGCCTTGCGATGTGTGCCGTACTTGCAAAGTCAGTTGATTTTTGCTTTTCTTGTCCATGCCCAATTCCATCAAATAATCCCATTACCCCTTCCACTAGGGCATATTCACTTGCTTGACTATGACGGGCAAAACATTGCTGAATGTAGGCTTCGGAAGTCAAAACTGGGTCTAAATTGCGACAGGGACGACCGGTTACGTGTTGATGAAACATTGGATCAATGTAGTCTGGGCCTACCTTGAAAGATTGCACCAAGCGATCGCGACGACGTAAAGATGCTAAAAGGGTGAGCGTGACTGTTGTCTTGCCCACCCCACTACGTTCTCCAGCAATGATTACAGACATGGATAATTGTTGATTGGTTAAACTAAATAGTCGGCTATCTTAGTAAGATTAAATTAAATCAAAGTCAAACAAAAATATTTATTCTATGAAAATCATTGCTTTTATGCTAATTAGTAATGATTTTTTTATCTAGACGTTCAGCCAGCCATAATTTGATAATAGAATCAGATGTTACTCCTAAACGCTTGGCTTCATGTTCTAAAGCTTCAACCATCCAAAGGGGAAAGTCAATATTAACTCTTTTTTGCTCATAGCCTGGGCGATGTGCGTTAGATAAGTCTATAAACTCCGTAATATCTTCTCCATTATCGAACTTAGCATCAAATTCTTCAGCTTTCATAAATATCTACCTCTTCAGCACGAGAGCGACGAACAGAAATAATTTTTATTTTATTACTATGATTTCACTTTAATAATTAAAAAAATTCCCCCCTTCCCGCATCGGGAAGGGGGGTAGGGGGGTTAGGTCTCTTTTAATTCGCCAATTTGAAAATATTCGCTGTCACTCCCAGGCTTTCTTCAAACAGGGACTCGCGGCCCCAGCGTTGTACCTGCTGACTCAGCAATGCTTCCGCTTTTTGTTCCGAAAGTGAAGTCACCTGTTGAAACAGACCGGCAGATTGAGCGCCACCGTGGGTTTCCATCCGCATACAACCACCAGTTTCTGAGCAGATAACTGTACCACAGTCTGCCTGGAGATTTGTCGAACTCAGGCGCAAGGCAATCAAGTCACCAACAATATCGCCCACATCAGCAACCGGAACTCCTGCTAACTCTGCTTCTACTTGTCGTTGCTCTTGAGCAATAAAACGGATACGAGTGATGTCATAATCACCGCTTTCCTTTTCATAAGAAACTGGCTGCCATTGCAAGCGACTTGCCAACCAACCCAAAAACAGCAAAGCTTGGGCGGGGTTGCCTTTTTCATAATCAATCGTAACGCGGTCAATTTCTTTGAGGGCGGCGCGACGGTTAGGTGAGTCGTAAGCCTCAGCTGTCAATTCCTGCCATGATGCAAGGCGACGCCAGTTTAAGTCAGCTAAAGGTACACCCGTTTCTACCAACTCTTCTAAGTGGAGTAAATCACTTTCTGGCTCGTTGAAGTTGCAAGAATCTACAATCACATTATTGCAGACTGCTGCTAGGCGCTTGAATAGGCTGTTGTTAGGGTCTGGGGTTGCCTTCCACCAGAGAAACTTCGGCAAGCCGCCAATCAACAATGCTGGAATCATACCACCGATGCGTTCTAAGGCAGCAGCAGTTCCACTGAGAGTAATATATTCGCAGCAGATAAGTGTGCTTGACGATTGCTTTTGGATGGGGCAATAGGCAGAAACTTGAGCCTTAACCCCTTCATCTTCGCCAGCAATGGGAAATAGCGCAATGATGCGGCAAGGGTTGCGGAGAGCGATTTCATCGGCAATTCTGGGGCTGCCACTACTTAACCCAGCAGCAGAATGTTCTCCGCCTCGCTGACCTTTAGCGAATTCTTCTCGTAATACAGTCAGAGTTTCTTGTGTTGCTGTTTCAGTTTCTGGCAGTTTATGTTTCTTTTGGAATTCCCGCAATGCTGCTACCATTTGTGGCCCTAAAATCCCATCAATTGGGCCGTTGTAAAATCCCAAAGCAGCCAGCAAATACTGAGTTTCTTCTGGTTCGTAGACTACTAAAGTAAATGTTGTGGCCCTAGTAGCGCTAGGAAGTCCACCGTCCTCGCCCGTTATACCGTAGCTTTGCCAAATTTGATTGAGTTCGGCATCTATTTCGTTAAGCGAAATATCTTTCGGTGCCTGGAGTGAAAAAATTGTAGAAGTTTGGGGAGCCATAGTAGTTTTGAGTTGTCATTTGTCATTTGTCATTGGTCATTTGTCATTGGTCATTTGTCATTTGTTTTTACTGGTGACTAGTGACTAATGACTAATGACTAATATTTAGAGTCTGCGCCAGCGACGGCCATCCTGGTTAATTAAGAGTTCTGCTTGTTCTGGTTCCCAAGTACCGGCTTCGTACTGAGGAATATTATTAGGATCGGCGGGTGCATCCCAAACGGAAAGGGCTGGTGTTACTACTTGCCAAGCTGCTTCTACTTCGTCTGCCCGTGTGAACAATGTTTGATCGCCCATCATACAATCAAGGAATAAGCGATCGTAGGCATCGGATGTTGCTTGGATGCCAAAGGAACCATAACTAAAGTCCATATCAACGGAACGGGTGCGGAATTCTGCCCCTGGCATTTTCACATCAAAACGCAGGGAAATACCTTCATTTGGCTGAATCCGCATCGTCAAAATATTGGCGTTTGTTTGTTGGGCGGCAGATTGGAACATCCGAGACGGAACTTCGCGGAAGTGAATGGCAATCTCACTGACTTTTTTCGGCATCCGCTTTCCAGTCCGCAAGTAGAAAGGAACACCTTTCCAGCGCCAGTTGTCTACCAAAAACTTCATTGCTACATAAGTGGGTGTGGTGGAGTTGGGGTCAACGCCTGGTTCTGTGCGATAACCTGGCACTGCTTGACCTTTCATCCAGCCAGCGCTGTATTGCCCACGGACTGCTGACCGCGACAGATTGTGAACATCAGCTAAACGAGTAGCTTGGAGTACCTTCACTTTTTCTGTGCGGATGCTGTCGGCATCCATTGCGTTTGGTGCTTCCATTGCCGTTAAGCAGTAAAGTTGCATGAGGTGATTTTGCAACATATCCCGCAGTGCGCCGGCGCTTTCATAGTAGCCAGCCCGGTCTTCTACGCCCACGGTTTCTGCTACGGTGATTTGCACGTGGTCAACAAATTGACGGTTCCACAAGGGTTCAAAAATTGCATTGGCAAAGCGAAACACCAGCAAATTCTGGACTGTTTCTTTACCTAAGTAGTGGTCAATCCGGTATACTTGATGTTCTTTGCAATACTTCTGTACCACTTGGTTAAGACTTTGAGCAGAAGCCAAGTCCCGACCAAAGGGTTTTTCGATTACTAGACGATGTTTGTAGGGATCTTCTAGCATCCCGCCGCTTCCTAGCTGCTTAATCGCTTCGGGAAAGAATGAGGGGGCGACTGAGAGGTAGAACATGCGATTACCTCGCGTGCCCCGTTTTTCGTCTAATTCACTCAATAAGGTTTTTAGTTTCTTGTAGCCTTCAGGGTTGTCTATATCCCCAGGACTGTAGAACAGACCTTGAGAGAAGTCTTGCCATAGTTCCCCTAAATCGACATCAGGATGTGCCTCTTCCATGCCCTTCTGCATTTGTTCGCGGAAGTATTCATGGCTCCATTCTCGACGGGCTACGCCAACAATAGTAGTTTCTGGCGGAATGCGCCGTTCTCGCCGCAATTTATAAAGTGCTGGCACTAGTTTACGCCAGGTGAGATCACCAGAAGCGCCAAAGATAACTATAATCTGGGGTTCGGGCATCCCTTGTTGTTGCAGACCAACGCGCAAGGGATTTTCTAGCAGACTAACCATAGGAATTTTGGATTTTGGATTAGGGGTTTTGGATTAGGTATGGGGAATGGGGAATTGGGAATTGGGAATTGGGAATTGGAAATTGGGAATTGGAAATTGGGAATCGGTTACTCCCCTTGTCCCCTCGTCCCCTTGTCCCCTTGTTCCCTTGTCCCCTTGTCCCATTCCCCATTACCCATTCCCTACACTGGTGACAATACCTTGATCTTGTCTTCTAAAGAGTTCATCAAGGACTGGAAGGGCTGAATGAACTTGTCGATACCTTCATCTAAGAGTTCATCCATGACGGCATCAAGATTAATGTTGATGTCGGGATCTTTGAGGTTTTCGATCAGTGTGTAAGCGTTATCTATATCTGTTTCTAAGCGATCGCCTACGTTACAATGATCGGCACAAGCTTTAATGGTTGCTGGTGGTACGGTGTTAACGGTATCTCGGCCTACCAACTCTTCGATATACATCACGTCGTTGTAGCTGGGGTCTTTGGTGCTGGTACTAGCCCAAAGTAGCCGTTGAACTGTGGCTCCTTTTGCTGCTAAGGCTTGCCAACGATCGCTCTCGATAATTTTCTTGTATTCTTGGTAAGCTATCTTAGCGTTAGCGATCGCTACTTTCCCTTTCACAGCTTTTAGCTTTGCTTCCAACGAAATATCATCAACGCCTTTTTTCAACTTAGCATCTATTTTGGCATCAACGTTGCTATCGATCCGGCTGAGGAAGAAGCTAGCGACTGAAGCAATTCTACTAATATCTTTTCCTTCAGCCGCCCGTTTTTCTAAGCCCCGAATATAAGCCCAAGCTGTGTTTACGTAGCTCTCTACAGAAAACAGCAACGTAATATTGACATTCATCCCTTCGGATATTACCTGCTCTACTGCTGGCAAACCAGGTTCTGTACCGGGAATTTTAATCATCAGATTTTCCCGATCGATTTCTTGGAAATATCGCCGAGCTTCGGTTATTGTTGCTTCAGTATCATGGGCGATAGTTGGCGGTACTTCAATACTCACATAACCATCTAGTCTATCTGAGGCTTCATAAACTGGGCGTAAAATATCACACGCATAACGGATATCTGCAAAAACTAGAGATTCGTAAATTTTCTCTATCGGTAAGCCAGCACGAACTCCGGCTTCTATATCGGCATCATAAATGACATTACCTGCGATCGCTTTCTCAAATATAGCTGGGTTAGAGGTGATCCCAGCGATACCTTGATTTTCAACCAGGTCTTTGAGTTCACCTGATTGAATAATGTCACGGCTCAAATTATCCATCCAGATACTTTGACCGTATTGCTTAATTTCTAGTAGATGATTGGTAGACATAGCCAGTTTTCACTCCTGTATGGTGATGTTTCTAAGTAAAGTTGGCAAAACGCATTAATGGTTACTTTTGAATTGTGGCGTTGCCAATCACTTATTGCATCGGCCAGCTGAGATAATCTTTAATTGATCTTCAAAAAGCGCTATTTTGCATCCTCAATCCTATGTCACCATGATTAACGTTTAATTAATGGCAGATGAGAGTACAGCAAGCCCCAAATAAATCACCCTTATAAAACCTCTAAAACCCTTACGTAACAGTAATTACGAATTACGAATTACGAATTGTCTTCTAGTGTCCGTTTTGAATAAAAGACTCCACCTTTGCTACATCTTCTTTGCTACCAATAATTAAAGGTGTGCGCTGATGCAGTTTTTTTGGCACTACATCCAAAATATTTATCAATCCTGTAGTAGCACGGCCGCCTGCTTGCTCAATCAAAAAGGCGAGAGGAGCCGTTTCATAAAGCAAACGCAATTTACCTTCCGGGTTTTGAATTGTGCCTGGGTAGAGGAACACACCGCCTTGAATCAAAATTCTATGGATGTCGCTCACCATTGCGCCGCTATAACGAGCGCTGTAGCCTTCTGTGCGGTGAACGTAGCGGATATATTCTCGAATCGATTCTTCCCACTGCCAGAAGTTACCCTCATTCACGCTGTAAACGGAACCGTGGTTAGGAATCCGAATATTTTCTTCAGTGAGAATAAATTCTCCTAAGCTGGGATCGAGGACAAAGGAATGAACGCCCTTACCTATAGTATAAACCAGCATTGTGCTAGGGCCATATAAGATGTACCCGGCAGCGAGTTGCTTCCGTCCATTGGTGAGGAGATCGGTTGCTTTCCCATCGCTATCATTTCCTTCTTGTTGGCGAATAGCGAAAATGGAACCCAAACTGAGATTATTATCTGTGTTGGATGAGCCATCAATTGGGTCATACAGCAAGGTATAGCGACCAATGGGGCAATTTTCGGGAATATAGTAAGGATTTTCCATTTCCTCAGAAGCGAGGCGACAGACTAAGCCGCTTTGCTTAAAAACTGAGATAAATACATCATTGGCGTAGACATCCATCTTTTTGACGGATTCCCCTTGGACATTAACTTCCCCAGTAAATCCCAGAACGCCTTCCATTAAACCAGCGCGACTCATGCGGCGTGCAACTAGTTTACCTGCCAAGGCGATGCGATTCATCAGCGCACTTAAATCTTGTGCATCTGGCGAAAAACTCTGAAGTTGCTGGAGAACGTGACGCGATAAGGTTGTACAATCACGATCTAGGGATTTGTCTGTAATTTCATTGATAGACGATTCTATTGATTCTGGCGCTTTAGTCATTTTTATGTTCTCCGCAGCCACTAGCTGTTAATTGGGTTTTAATCGTGTATGGCAACTTATGGTTGCTGCTTCTATCTTAGAAAGGTAATTTGATAACTTAGATGCGACTTTAGATAAACTAAAGAAATGAATTTTCAGTGACTCCTGCATTCAGAGCGTGGATACGTAACAGGTAGTCTAAGATATCACTAAGATTGAGTCAGTAATTTATCAAGAAAGGCAGAGGGCAGAGGGCAGACGGCAGGGGGCAGGGAGCAGGGGGCAGGGAGCAGGGGGCAGGGAGCAGGGAGCAGGGGGGAATATAAAGAGTTGCCTATTTTGTGTTAAGTTGACTCGCTGAGTCTACCGAAATCAAAAAGTTAAATGCCATCTTGAGAAAGCAAACTGGGGTTTGAGGAAGTAAAAGCTTGTTTGACTTGCGGAAAATACCAAAATGAATAAGTAAAAGCTTGTTTGACTTGCGGAAAACACCAAAATGAATAAGTAAAAGCTGCTTTTGAGGAAGTAAAAGCTTGTTTGACTTGCGGAAAACACTAAAATGAGAAAGCAAACTGGGGTTTGAGAAAGTAAAAGCTGCTTTGACTTGCGGAAAACACCAAAATGAATAAGTAAAAGCAGCTTTTAAGTAAGTAAAAGCTGCTTTTGAGTAAGTAATTGCGGATTTTACTGAGTGAACTACTCCGCCGTCAGACGGACGGGGCTTCCCAATTCATCGGGAATAGCCTCTAGAACTCCGTAATTCTATTAGTCTGACATTCCCTCCAAGGGCAGGAATCCTGGTTCCCAAGACCCAAATCTTTATTCTTGCAACATATACCTATTAGCTTGGTTTTCGCTTATGGCATTGATGGTCAAGACCAAATAATTTTCTCAGAAAATTCTGGGGATTCGTCATACATCAGATGTGTGACGAATCCCCCGCTCCCTATCCCCACCTTATGAGTACATTGAAGGTAGGGACTTCCGCGACACGTTAAATTTAACGTGCAGTTTGAAGATTATAAAAAGACAAAAAGCTAGCTAGATAAGACCAAAACACTTGTAGAGACGGCGATTTATCGCGTCTCGAAAACTCAAAATTTTTGCCAGTAGCCTTTAACCGAACCGCTTTGAGAGGGATATAAGCGATCGCTCGCTAAGACTGATTAATAATCGGCAAAAAAGCCGTAAAAATACACTAAACTAAATAAATAAAATCAGCTATTTTTCGGTCGTCGCAATTCCTGAGAACCAATTGGGCCAAGAATTTGGTTGAGGCTACGCAACTGTTCAGCTGTACCCATCCCAATTAATCGATCTCCCGGCATTAAGATTGTATCGCCTGTGGGGCCACCGATTAGAGTTCCATCAAGGCGGCGAATTGCTAGAACTAACGCCCCAGATTGCGATCGCAATCTCGCTTTTTGCAAACTCTGACCCACAAAGGGACAAAAAGCCGGGTCGAGTAAAAATTCTTCCATATACAATTGACGGTCTGCACCTGTCAAAATTCCGTCTACAAAGTCCAATACTTGAGGTCTGAGTGCCGCAGCAGCCATTCGCTTCCCACCAGTAATATAGGGAGATATCACTTCATCTGCACCACCGCGTCGTAACTTCTGCAAAGCTTCTTCTGTACTTGCACGGGCAATTACCCGAATCCCCGAATTCAGTGTTTTGGCTGATAAAACAATGTATAAATTTTCGGCATCGGAAGGAAGCGCTGCAACAATACACATCGCCCGTTGAATACCAACTTTTAAAAGTGTGTCATCTAGGGTTGCGTCACCTTGGTATGCCGTGTAACCTTCCGCCTGCGCCCTTTGTACAGATTCCATATCAGCATCAATCACTACAAAAGGTACATCTTCGGCCTGAAATTCCTTGGCAATTTGACGGCCAGTTCGACTAAATCCACAGATGATGTAATGTTCTAACAGGGATTCCATTAACCGCCTCTGTTGTTGTAGCCGAATTCCTTCTTGAAAGTAGCCTTGAATGATCGCTTCTGTAAATCTGTTGACAATGTAACCGATATTGACTACACCCAACAAAATCAGCCCAATTGTAAACAATCGTCCTCGGCTACCCAGTGGATGCGTCTCACTGTATCCCACAGTCGCTAAAGTGATCACTGTCATGTAAGCTGCGTCTTCCCATGCCCAGCCCTCAATTAGTGAGTACCACAAAGTACCAATGAAGAAAACACCGCCAAGAGCGATCGCCCCCGCCATTAACTCCTTTTGGATACGTTGATACTTTTGCTCAAGTGTTGAAAATGACGTAAAAATAGTACTTGCAGCCTACTTTTTCTAATGTTTTACTAACTTTATAGCATTAGTCTGTTTTAGGCGAATAGAATGATGCCTCCGGCACGCCAAGGGCGAACCCCGGATTTCTCACCACATCTCGAATGGAGGAGTAATGAGTAGTGAGTAAGGAGTAATGAGTAAAATTCTTAACTCATTACTTATTACTCATTACTTATTACTTGTACGCAAAGCAGCTTGTGAGAAATGCGGGGAACGCTACTACACAAACAAAGTCCACCTCCGTGGACTAAATTGATCGTTCAGTCTACTTAAGTGGACAATGGCTCTGAGACTTGGAATTCATTCCGAGGCAGGACAGAAGCGTAGTGCGAGATTTATTAATAAAGATATGATATGGCTACGACAAAACTTGTGAGTACACCGTAGGCTCCAAGGATGGGTAATAAGCGTTAATCTAAGAAGAAGTGCGAATTGTGCTAAAGAAAAAGTATTTTTTAGGGATTTCTAGGAAACTAGTAAATAACTAACTATATAATGAACAACTTTCAGGAGGAGCGGTAGTGAGCCTACAAACTCTCGTTGACCAAGCCACCGTCTTTGCATCAGGGTCTGCAACTAGTCCCTTTGATCCAGATAGCTTTAATGAAGCTGTCATGTCTACCTACGGTCGGTTTCCCTTAGCCTTAGAACGGGGCGCTGGATGTCGGGTTTGGGATACACAGGGGCGCGAATATTTGGACTTTGTAGCGGGAATTGCCACTTGTACTTTAGGACACGCTCATCCAGTGATGGTAGAAGCGGTGACACGCCAAATCCAAAAACTGCACCATGTCTCTAATTTGTACTATATTCCTGAGCAAGGTGAATTGGCAAAATGGCTCGTTGAACATTCTTGTGCCGATCGCGTATTTTTCTGCAACTCTGGAGCCGAAGCCAACGAAGCCGCAATTAAACTGGCGCGGAAATATGCTCACACAGTATTAGACATTGAAAAACCAATAATTTTAACCGCCAATGCTAGTTTCCACGGGCGGACTTTGGCAACCATCACCGCTACAGGTCAACCGAAGTATCAAAAGTATTTTGATCCCCTGGTTCCTGGGTTCCACTACGTAAATTACAACGATATTAACGCTGTGGAAGTGGCGATTAGCGAGTTGGATGAAGGCGATTACCGAGTAGCGGCAATTCTGATCGAGCCATTGCAGGGAGAAGGTGGTGTGCGTCCGGGAGATGTTGCCTATTTCAAAAAGCTGCGGCAGATTTGCGATGAAACTGGCATTTTGTTGATTTTTGATGAAGTGCAAGTTGGTATGGGGCGCAGTGGCAAATTATGGGCTTACGAACATCTCGGCGTTGAACCGGATATCTTCACCAGTGCCAAAGGCTTAGGTGGCGGTATTCCCATCGGTGCAATGATGAGTAAGAAATTCTGCGATATTTTTCAACCAGGAGAACACGCCAGTACCTTTGGCGGCAATCCTTTTGTGTGCGGTGTAGCACTTAGTGTTTGTCAGACATTAGAACGGGAAAATATTTTGCAGAACGTGGAAGACAGGGGTGAACAGTTGCGAACTGGATTAAGAGCGATCGCAGCTAAATATCCTCAGCAAATTGGTGAAATTCGGGGTTGGGGTTTAATCAACGGTTTGGAGTTGCGAGCCGATATTCAACTCACCGCAGCAGATATCGTCAATGCTGCCATCAAAGAGGGTGTATTACTAGTACCCGCCGGGCCAAAAGTAGTCCGATTTGTACCACCACTAATTGTTACAGAGGCAGAAGTCAATACTGCCTTAGAAGCTGTAGATAAGGCGATCGCAACCCTTACAGTTTAGATAATCAAAAAGCGTTATTACTGCTGCTGTGTGTTCTAGCTGCAATCGTTCAGCAAACTGGTATATCATCCAACCTTATTGGTTGGCGATCGCTCTAATACTTGTTTTCATAAGTATTTGAGCGATTATAATCAAAAATATTTTCACCAAAATTACCCTTGCCACGGCAATCAATGTCCGGTTAAATAATTGTCATTGCGTACCGCCCTTGGCGTTCCCGCAGGGTACAAAGTGTTCGCGTAGCGTCTCGTAGAGATAGCAATCCCAAAAGCCTTGCGATTGCTTCCTTCCACTTCGTTGCACTCGCAATGACATATCACAAGTAATTTGCCGGACATGATATCAGTGATACTTTTAGTGTTTGGCCAAGAGTGATGTGATGCAAGTGAACAGTTTCACTAAATCACACGAATCTTAGTTTCTACTTTATAAATCACTTAAGCTTTCTGGATTTTTTGATTATTATTTAATCTTGCCATTCCCCCAAAAATAATTAACCAAGCTACTACTACAACCCAGTGGATTAAAACTATCACCCACAAAGATCCGGTTAAGGTATATGCAACAGTACATATAATTCCTAACCATAAAGTTAAAGTAAGAAAAACCCCATTAAAGAATGTGGGAGTTCCAGCTTTAAAAAATGTTTTAGCATTGAATGGATGATACAAAACAAACAATCCTAAACTCACTATCGCCCACAAAGTCCATCTCACCCAATTGGTTATTTCGCTAGGGTGAGGAAGCAAAATAACGCGAAAAAAGAGTTCTTCAATAATCGCAGGTGTAAATAAACAACGCAACATTAATAAGCATATATCAATCCAACTTGCAGACCAAAAGCGGAACTGTAAAAATCCAAATTTCCAGCCATAAGGTAGGGCAATAATACTATAAATTATTAGCAGGGAAACAAGAATTAACCAATCTTGTTGTGTAGGAATTGCTAACGACGCTAAAACACGATTTAGAATAATTGAAAGCGGGGAAATATTAGTAAAAGGTATCTTAAGTTGCCCTAAGAAGACTGTTGGTGCAATAGGCATAATATTAGATTGCCAACCACCCACTTGATTAGTTCGCAATACTTGCATAATCGCACCATGTTTGAAAAATACTGCGGCGAGATCATCGTGTACTTGTCGTGGCATTATTGTCCGCCATGTTGTCAAACCAGCCCAAATACTACCATCTTGAAATGGTTTCGTCAGTTCTCCGATTCCCGTACCTGCGAGTATACCTGCTTGACTCTGCCAATCAGCACGAATTATCCCCAAGGGCGCTAATTGTTGTTCTAAAGATTTACCTAATTCAACTAGCTGCTGAAAGCGTAATGTTTGCGGATGATTAGGGTTTTTGCGTACCCAAGTTTGAATTTGAGGAGTTTTAACAACTTGGTTTTTAATTGCTATTATCGCAGCATAGAGTGCTTGGCTTGAGTCTTGGACGCATGAAGTACTAGGTGATACCATTGCGCCACCAGTACCATCGCCGACGCGATAACGTGCCATTGTTAGCTGTAATTGTTGCTGGAATTGCTCTAAAGGCGAAAGTTTAATACCATCAAAATCATAATCTTGCGTTACAGGGTCGAATTTAATCAGAATATCTGATACTGGGCGTGTTGCCAGCCAGCCACGTTGCAAATTCCCCATATAATCAGCCCATGTGTGCGTTCCGGCAATAATTCCATCAGGGTTATGGGCATAAATTTGGTGGTATTTAGTCTCAAAGCGTAATTCGTTAGTAAACTCATCGCGGACAACTTCTGCAATTCCAAAAGCAAAATGTCCGGTGATAGTATTAGGTATTGCGATCGCTTCAGCCTCACGTCCGCCAATTCCCCCAAATAGGTGTAGTACAATCGCTTTATCGCCTTGTTGCCATTTTGATATAGATGCTTCTACAGGTTTTAACAAGGCAGTA
Organism: Nostoc sp. UHCC 0252; assembly: GCF_034931145.1. Classification (NCBI taxonomy): domain Bacteria; kingdom Bacillati; phylum Cyanobacteriota; class Cyanophyceae; order Nostocales; family Nostocaceae; genus Nostoc; species Nostoc sp. UHCC 0252. The sequence goes on from NZ_JAYGHE010000018.1 coordinate 80,258, forward strand.
TTGAATTTACCTTTATTTTTTTCGGTATTTTGCCAATTTACCTCTTGGATATAATTTAGCCCTAATTCCTTGCCAGTGATGGTTTGACGGGGTTGAATTTGAAACAGAGAACGAGGTGCAAGGGCACTTACTGTAAATACGGCATTTGCATCTTTAGCACCATAAATATACCAACCATCCTCACCCGCAGGTGATTTTTCGATTAGCTGCGAACTTGAAGGCGCAAAGTTTCGCGTATCTATTACTTGTTGGGGAATACGAATAGTTTCTTGAATCCCATCAAATTTACTTGAGTTAGCGTTATAGTGCTGGACAGAAAAATAATCTCTATCCTGCTGATCTTTTGTAGATGAAAGGCTTTTATTTTTAGATTTAATCGGTTTAATTATTTTTACTAACCCATAAAATCTACCCGTTGCCAAAATAGGTTCGTGTTCAATTTGCAAAACAGAATACTTTTTTGGATTTGCATTAATAATTGTATTTTCATCTAAAGCAACAATTGTATCGTCATTAGGATTTGTGCCAGCTAAAGAACGTAAAATACCTACCTGACGAACTCCATTTAGTCGAAAAGGATGAATATTTCCTTGCTGTTGACTTTTAATTACTTCTGAAGTGAAATTTATATCTCGCGTTACAGCTTTAACTTTAGCAAGTAAATTTTCATTCTTTTTCCACTCCAGACGCACAATTTTTCCTACTAAACTTTGTGCTGTGGGTGGTGCATATTGGACTTCCATCCATACCCAATCTAAACCATCTTGTAATTGCTGTTTTGTTGGTAAGATTAACCTTCCTACCCAGTCACCAACGGGTTTATAAAGTTTTGTAGATGGAATTTGTGCAACTGGATAAAAACTAGGTTGATTAAAGCTTTGTCGAGTATGTATAGCGTAATTGCTTTCTTTTTGTACTAACTGTGGTTCTCTTGCGGAGAGTCCTTGCGACACGATTACTACTATAAAGACTAGCAGTAAAAATATCGGAAATACTAGCCTTGTTTTTCGATTAAATCTACGCCAAATCATATATTATCAGCAACTAATATTATGGCTACTTGATTATTTATTAAACCCTAGTAATCCCACCCCGCCAAAGCTACACTTTGTCTTCTCTACCCAAAAACCAGGAGAGAGGATTAAGTGGAACGACTGGGATCTGAGGTACAATTACGGTGACAATTATAACTAATTTATAACTTACGCAAAACTACACGCGATAGGGGCAATTCATGAATTACCCCTACCTGAAAATTAGGGCTTGGGCTATTTTTTGCATAAGTCCTGTAATTATGCGGACATGATAGCCTAATTTCATGTCATACCATCACTGCAACGGCAAAGCATAATGGTAAAATTCTTCATTCTTAATGTAATCTCGTGCTTCATAGAGTTTTTGGGCGGTTATGTTAGAAATTTGAGTAGATAGAATTACTCGAATGGCTCCACTCTCTTTTGCATATTCTTCCGCAGCACTCATCAATAATTTTGCAATTCCCTTGCGGCGATGCGACTCTTCTACATATAAATCGTTCAATATGCATATTCGTTTCATCGACACTGAAGAAAAGCTGGGATAAAGCTGAGTAAATCCAACTAATTGCCCATTGTCACTAGCTGCAAATACTACTGAATCATTATTGTTGAAACGTTCTTTTAGAAAGTCTTTGGCAGCTTCAAGGTTTGATATCTGATTGTAAAAAACACGATATCTATCGAATAGTACTGAAATGCTTTCAATATGATTAATATTAGCTAAGAAAACTTCCATTGAGTGTCCTTATCACTTCAATGTAGTTTATACCACAATACGGTTTAGTTAAGAGCTACTGGCAAAAATTTTGGGTTTTTGAGACGCGATAAATCGTCGTCTCTACAAGTGTTTGCGTCTGATATGAACTGTATTGTCTGTTATCTTTGCGTTCTAAATTCAAGTAATTGGTGGGCATTGCCCACCTTACTTAGACAATTTATTCGTTCACTAGGACTTTGGTTTATAAGTCGAAGCAACGTGCAATTCTTTCAACTGTTTAGCATCTACACTCGAAGGTGCATCTGTTAACAAACAGCGTGCTTGTTGTGTCTTTGGGAAAGCAATGACATCTCGAATAGATTCTTCGCCAGCTAGCAACATTACCAAACGATCTAAACCGTAGGCGATGCCACCATGCGGCGGTGTACCATATTCAAATGCTTCCAAGAGAAAGCCAAATTTACTTTGTGCTTCCTCAGGAGATAAACCAATCGCTTCAAACACTTGCTGTTGAATTTCTCGCTGATAAATCCGCAGACTCCCGCCGCCAACTTCTACGCCGTTGAGTACCAAGTCGTAAGCTTGGGCACGTGCAGTTTTTAAGTCGCTCAAATCATCAGGATGTGGTGCTGTAAACGGGTGGTGCAGTGCTTCTAGACGTTTTTCGTCAGCATTCCACTCGAACATGGGGAAATCTGTAATCCAGAGCAAGTTGATTTTTTGTGGATCGATTAAGTTAAATTCTCTAGCGATCGCTTGCCGTAATCTATCTAATGTCTTATTAACTGTAGCAGCTTCCCCTGCCCCAAACAACAGCAGATGTCCAGCTTTTGCACCTGTACGGCGCAAAATTTCTTGTTTTTGTTCCTCGCTGAGGTTGTCTTTAATCGCGCCAATGGTGTCTATTTCGCCATCATCCCGCACGCGGATATAAGCTAAACCTCTAGCGCCGGCTTCGCTGGCTTCTTTAAATAAGTCGCCACCTGGTTTAATGCGGACATTAGAAATTACATTGTTACCGTTAGGAATGGGCAAGATTTTGACGATACCGCCATTAGTCACAGTGTCCCGAAAGACTTTGAAACCTGACTCTTTGACAATATCTGAGACATCAGCTAATTCCAAACCATAGCGGGTATCTGGTTTGTCACTACCGTAGCGTTCCATCCCTTCGGCGTAAGTTAGACGAGGGAAAGGGCGCTGTAACTCAATGCCTTTAACTGTTTTGAAGATATGACAAACTAAGTTCTCGTTTAGTTCGATAATTTCTTCTTGGGACATGAAGCTCATTTCCATGTCCAACTGGGTAAATTCCGGTTGCCTGTCGGCGCGTAAGTCTTCGTCACGAAAGCAACGGGCAATCTGATAATATCTATCTAAGCCGGATACCATCAGCAATTGTTTAAATAGCTGGGGTGATTGTGGCAAAGCATACCATTCACCAGGATTGACGCGACTGGGTAGAACATAATCCCGCGCTCCTTCTGGGGTAGAACGGGTAAGGATTGGGGTTTCGACTTCGATAAAACCTTCCAAATCTTCCAAATAACGACGCATGGCTTTGACAATTTGATGACGCAGTTGCAAATTTTGCGCCATGCGTTCGCGTCGTAAATCCAAATAGCGATATTTCAGCCGCAAATCTTCCCTCACTGTCTCGGTGTCAGCTACCGAAACTTGGAAAGGTAACTGTTTGCGAACAGCATTCAGGAGTTCAATTTTATCGGCGTAGATTTCTACCTCGCCTGTTGGGATGCGAGTATTCAGCGATTCTTCGGGACGTTGCGTTACCCTACCAGTGATTTCGACAACATATTCATTTCGCAGAGCGTTCGCCTGCTCATAAGAATCTGGGGTGCGTTGCGGATCGCTGACGATTTGGACAATTCCAGAGCGATCGCGTAAATCTAAAAATATCACACCACCGTGATCGCGGCGACGGTCTATCCATCCGTAAAAGGTAACAGTTTCTCCAATATGTTCTTTTCGGAGTTCGCCGCAATAGTGAGTTCGCATAAGTCTTAGTTATTGTTTCCGGGCTAGATTGGCAAGCAAATGTCAAAGCTTTCCCATTATCTAGCATCAATAGTAATTGTAGTAATAAACATACAATAATCTCACGCCAATTTGGCAAAGGTCGATTGGGGGAGTGGGTGAGACCCAAAACCTGAAAGAAGACGCGATGAGGCAAAGAAATTATCAGATACTCTAACCGTGTTCCAGTAACACGATTTTTTCCGTAATATAATGTTTCCGTTTTTACAATATATTTTTGTGTAACTTAACTATGGAACACAACTGGTAACTGTTAATCAGTGTATGGATAAAAGTCTTAATTTAGTAACTTTTTTATCAGAAAATGACAATCGAGAGGATATTCTGCATCCGTTGATTTTTTTACTCATAATTTAACTTTTTTACTTTTTTTGATTGCCATTTTATTAATATCTGTATTGTCCTGAAAAACAACTTAAGCAACATAATTTTAAAATAAAAATTTTCTTCACAATCCTCTTTTAATCGAAAACGATGTTTTGTAACAGAACTATCGCAGGTCGCTTTGTTATCTCAAAAGCATCAGATTTTAGATTTTTAGCTTTCCAGAAAACGATTAAATTAGGATGAAATATTTGTAATTTCAATAATAAATTAGTTATGCACACTCAAATGAAATTAGCATGAAATCCTTCTATTTATTTAGTAATAAATGCTTAATATACCATTAGGTAGACGTAAGCATATTTGTAATTTTTTAATGTAAGGACGCAGAGGCATAAATACTGCCTCATGTGAAATTGATGAGTTAAAATCGGAGGTCAATTATGACGACAGCTCAAACTCAGCAATCCTTGCTTGAAACTTGCATAGAGGCTTGCTTTGATTGCCTACGCGATTGTGAAAACTGTGCCGATGCCTGCTTAAGCAGCGACATGGTACAGATGATGGCTCAATGCATTAAGCTGTGTAGGGACTGTGCTGACACTTGCGACCTTTGCGCTCGTTTCATGTCTCGCAATTCGGCTCTCCATGCTCAAATGTGCGGAGTCTGTGCAGAAGCTTGCGATCGCTGTGCCAGTGAATGTGAAAAACACGATAATGATCACTGTAAACGCTGTGCCGCATCTTGCCGTCGCTGCGCCCAATCTTGTCGCCAAATGGCTACAGCTATGGCATAAGTATTTGTAATCGCTGACTGCTGCGTTGCCATAAATTTATTCGTGCGGTGGTCAGCGATCATCATAATAAACGGAACTTGAAGTACCGCAATTAGTCAACTTAAGACCCGGCGAATGGAATAGAGCCTCCGGCACGCTGACGCGTTAAGCGAAGCTATGCCGTTGGCGAAGCCTCTCGTAGAGAAGGCTTTACGCGGCCATACAAACAAAGCCCACCTCCGTGGGCTAATAAAAGAAAATTAAGGTTTTTTATTTAACCCGCGCAGGCGGGTTTTGCATGTGTAGACGCGGTTTCTAACCGCCCTTTTATCTGCGATACCTGCGGCGGGTTACGCTTACGCTTAGAGATTAAGGTAAAATTATAATTAAAAATATTAAGAATTTTAAAGAAACTAATCAATGTCCAGCATTACTCTTGACAAAAGTAACTCTCGTGTTGTCGTTATCGGTGCCGGAATAGGTGGACTGACTGCTGGAGCATTATTAGCTCATAGAGGTTACAGCGTCTTAATTTTGGATCAGGCCCTTGTACCGGGAGGCTGTGCTTCAACATTTAAACGCCAGGGATTTACCTTTGATGTGGGCGCAACTCAGGTTGCGGGGTTGGAACCAGGGGGAATTCACCACCGCATTTTCTCAGAACTAGAAATAGATTTACCACAAGCAACGCCTTGTGATCCTGCTTGTGCAGTATATTTACCTGGGGAAAGCACACCGATTAATGTCTGGCGCGACCAAGAGAAATGGCAAGAGGAACGACAAAAACAGTTCCCTGGTAGCGAACCGTTCTGGCAATTGATGGCAACTTTGTTTGATGCCAGTTGGGAATTTCAAGGACGCGATCCGGTGCTACCACCACGTAATTTATGGGATTTGTGGCAACTAGCGCAAGCGGTGCGTCCCAGTACATTAATTACCGTTCCCTTCACTTTGTTTACGGTAGGAGATGCTTTACGGTTATGTGGATTGGGAAATGACCAGCGATTGAGGACTTTTTTAGATTTGCAACTGAAGCTATACTCCCAGGTGGATGCAGAGAACACAGCATTACTTTATGCAGCTACAGCGTTGAGTGTATCCCAACTGCCCCAAGGATTGTTTCACCTCCAGGGAAGTATGCAAGTATTAAGCGATCGCTTGGTACAATCCTTAGAAAGAGATGGCGGCAAATTGTTGATGCGCCACACTGTAGAACAAATCAAAGTAGAAAACGGCAAAGCCACTGCTGTAGTGATTAGAAATCAGAAAACTGGCGAAGTCTGGACAGAAGCCGCCGACCACATAGTTAGCAATGTCACCGTGCAAAACTTGGTGCAGTTATTGGGACAAGCGCCATCTGGATATAAAAACCGGGTGAAAAAACTACCCCAAGCATCAGGCGCGTTTGTGGTTTATTTAGGTGTAGATGCTAGCGCGATTCCGGCTGAATGCCCTCCCCACCTGCAATTTCTGTATGATGTCAATGGCCCCATTGGCGAGAATAATTCCCTGTTTGTTTCCGTCAGTCATTCTGGAGATGGTCGCGCACCGGAGGGGAAAGCGACAATTATCGCTTCTTCATTTGTCGATCCTGCACAGTGGTGGCAGACTGATGATTATGAAGGACTAAAAGAAAAGTTTACCCAAGAAGCGATCGCTCGTCTTGCCCAATACTTCTATCTCAAACCAGAAACGATTATTTATCAAGAAGCGGCAACACCGCGCACCTTTGCCCATTTTACAGCCCGCGATCGCGGTATAGTTGGCGGTATAGGTCAAAGGATTCCAACTTTTGGCCCTTTTGGATTCGCCAATCGTACACCCATCCAGAATTTGTGGTTAGTTGGTGACTCCACCCATCCCGGCGAAGGTACTGCTGGGGTGAGTTATTCGGCGCTGACGGTAGTTAGGCAAATTGAGGCGCAAAACTGATCAAATACCAGTAATTAAAAAGTCCTCCCTCCTTAGCAGGCAAGTCATACTTGTAACCGATGCAAAGGGGACGGGAAACTGGTCAAATTAAGTTATTGTTGCCAATGCTGGAGTAATGACAGACAGCGTTTTAATTCTAGGTGGACGGGGGCGGATTGGTAGCAGTGTTGCTCAGGATCTCGCTACCCATACGCAAGCTCAAATTACGATTACTGGACGTTCTGCGGAGTTTGGGAAGGCTGTTAGCTTGTCTTCAGGAGGACAAGTACAGTTTTTGGTGTTGGACTTGGCAGAAGTTGACAAGTTGCGAGATGCGATCGCAAACTCTAACTTAGTCATCCATTGTGCTGGCCCATTTCACTATCGAGATACTAATGTTCTTGAAACCTGTATTGCTCAAGGCGTTAATTATCTAGATGTCAGTGACCATCGTTCTTATACCAGCAAAGCTCTCAATTTTAGTGAAAAAGCTGCTGCTGCTGGGGTGACGGCAATTATTAATACTGGCATTTTTCCTGGTATTTCTAACAGCATGGTGCGTCAAGGCGTTGAACAATTTGATAAACCAGAAAAGATCCATTTAAGTTATTTAGTTTCCGGTTCTGGCGGTGCTGGCATTACAGTGATGCGGACAACTTTTCTGGGGTTGCAGTATCCTTTTGAGACTTGGATAGATGGAAAATGGGAGATAATCAAGCCTTATAGTGAAAGAGAATTAGTTGATTTTCCACCGCCTTATGGACGCACCGGAGTTTACTGGTTTGATATGCCAGAAACCTTTACACTGCCCAAAGCTTTCCCATCTGTAAAAACTGTAATTACTAAGTTTGGCTCTGTTCCTGATTTTTACAATCACCTAACTTGGATTGCGGCACACGTTTTTCCCAAGTGGTTAATGCAACGCCGTTACATGATTGAATTTCTGTCTCATGTCAGCCATTCAATGACAGATGTCACTAATAATTTTAGTGGTATTGGTGTAGCAGTTCGTTCAGAAGTTACAGGGCAAAAAGATGGCGAAACCGCCGTTTATTGCTCAACTGTAGTGCATGAAAATACAGCCGTGGCTTCTGGTTGTGGTACAGGTAGTATTGCCCAGTTATTGCTAGAAGGTAAACTGAAGAAACCAGGTGTTTTTGCTGTTGAAGAAGCACTACCAACAAATTTATTTGAAGAAGCAATGCAAAGCCGAGGAATTAAAATTAATCACAGTTGGTTATAGGTCGATACGCTTGGGTTAAGCACACAAGCTCAATGGCTAATAATTTACTACATTTGAAACCGTGTTTTGTTTCTAAGCCACCTAGCATAATTAGCCACAGATACTCTTAGGGACACGGCGTTGCCGTGTCCCTGACTGTGTACTTATTTAAAATGAGAATCACTATAAAAGATTTAGATATAGCAGTCCTAAATCATTCGTGAACAATAAGATCCCCGACTTCTCAAAGAAGTCGGGGATCTTAATCTCTCTATTTTCACAACTCATTTAGGATTGCTATAGCATTAACTGAACTATAGGTAAAAATTATTATACCTTGCGATAGAAGTAAAAACTGTACCTAAAAACTTAGGATGCCTGTGAGCCTTAAATATTGCATGTATTTATACATGAATAAGGCTCATAAAATAAAACTAGAAGTAGCAGGTTTTTCAATGCAAAAAATTCTATTAACTTTAAAACAAGCGTTACGTTCAATTTTAGTTGTTTGCTTGATGGTTTCCATCAGCTTGTCAGGTTCTTTCATTTTTGTTCAGCAAGCTAGTTATGCAACTACTCTTGAAGAATTAAAGCTAATACCGCCAGAGTATAAACCAAATTCTGAAGAAAAAATTAATCGTGCTAACGAATTTGACCCAGGTGTTGGTATTCAAGAAGAAGAACGACAAGAAGCTTATGAGCAAGCAATAAAAGATTCAAAAAACCTTACTACTATAGAGAAAACTTACGAAAGAAATTTAAAGGCTGAACAAGCACAAAATCCCCCAGAAACTTTTGGTGAAAAAGCGAAAGAAGTTCTTGAAAAGGTGACAGGGAAATAGGGAATATAGACTGTAGAATTCAAAGTCTCTCTCCTTTTAGGAGAGAGATTTAGAGAGAGGTTTTTTAGATATAGCCGCGTTTGCGTAGCGTGCCGGAGGCTCTATTCCATTTGCCAGGACAAACTTTTAGTAAATTAACTTTCACCCTATTCTCCTCAAAAGAGAGAATAGGGTGAAAAGGGAATATCTAGCGTAATTACTAGTTTTCTGAAGTTTCCTGAGAGAACTTTTTATGGATGGTTTTGGTGGATTCCCCATCAGCAGCAACTGTGATGAGATAGTCCATTAAACCATCTGAAAAGGGGAGACGTAGGTGGAAAGTACCATCGGGTTTGACTTTGATGGGATATCCACTAATGTTTACGTTTGTATTTGGTTGGGTTGCTCCGTGAATAATCAACTCAGCATCTGCTACAAACCAAAAATCTTCGTGGGAACGACTGAAAACGCGAACGTTAGGTGAACGGGCGATGAGTAACCAACGTAGTTGACCGCCGTAGGCATCGCTATCAGCGATATAACCAATTTCAACCATATAGTCGCGATCGCTGACGGGAATCGCCACAAAGCGATTGCGTGCTATCTGTTCGCATTCATACTGCTGGATAAGTTGGGGACTTTGATAACTCAAGTCAATGCCAGTTACATCGTAAAGCCGCACTGCTAATTGAGAGCCGCCTTGTTGTTGCAGTGCTTCGTTTTGAGTCTGGGAAATGTGCCAAGAAACATAAGCCCATTTGGGAGTACGGGCTGTGAGCGAAATACTACTCTCTTCTTCAGTGCTTTCTTCTTGTACATCTACCGAATCAATAGCTGTTTCGCTTGCTAGCGCTACATCTTCGAAGTTAATTGTTTCGCTAGCTAATGCTACATCTTCAACGGGGGAATCTGTAGGGGCAGGACTAAAGACATGAGCGATCGCAGAACGAGCAATGAATAACCAGCAATCGCCATCAGCGACATAGCCGATTTCAGCTATGTAGTCGCGATCGCTGATGGGAATTTCCACGAAGCGATCGTTTGCAGTCTCGTCACATTCATATTGCTGGACAAATTGAGGATTTTGATTACTCAAGTCAATGCCAGTTGCATCATACAGCCGCACTACTAATTTAGAGCCACCCTGTTGTTGCAATTCTGCTTTCTTGGTTTCTGATATCTGCCAAGAAACCTCAGCCCATTGGGAAGTACGAGGTGTGAGAACAATACTGCTTTCTTCTTCAGCGATCTCTTCTTCTGCATCCCAGTCAATATCTGTTTCATCCGTGATTGGTATATCATCAACTATGGGATCTGGAAGCACAGGGCTGAAGAAACGAACAATTGCTGAACGAGCGATGAGTAACCAGCGATCATCATCAGCGATATAACCAATTTCAGCTATATAATTGCGATCGCTAACGGGAATATCCACCAGTCCGTCGTGTGCTGTCTCCTCCAATTCATACTGTTTTACTAGGTGCGGACTTTGATAACTTAAATCAATTCCAGTCACGTCGCACAGCCGTACTACTAATTGAGAGCCACCCTCTTGTTTTAGCGCTGCTTTCTTGGCTTCAGAAATTTCCCAAGAAACATGAGCCGATGTAGAAGTATGTGGTGTGAGGACAATAATGCTCTCTTTTTCTACATCTACCAAGTCAATATTTGTTTCATCAGCAATTGCCACATCATCAACGATGGGATCTGGAAGCACAGGGCTGAAGAAACGAACAATTGCTGAACGGGCAATGAATAACCAGCGCTCGCCATCAGCGATATAACCAATTTCAGCTATATAATCGCGATCGTGGGCGGGAATCTCTATCAAGCGATCGTGTGCTGTCTCTTCAGATTCATACTGTTTTACTAGGTGCGGACTTTGATAACTCAAGTCAACGCCAGTCACATCATACAGCCGCACTACCAATTGAAAGCCGCCCTGTTGTCGCAGCGTTGCTTTCTTGGTTTCAGAAATTTCCCAAGAGACATGAGCCAATTCATAAGTATGCGGTGTGAGCAAAATACTGCTCTCATCTTCTGCATCCACTTCTGTATCTACTGTAGTATCAGTTTCTCCTTGGGTATCTGATGCCAGATTGATTGCCCAGGCTCCAATCCCTGCACCTGCTGCTAAAGCTGCAACGTCTGCAAAATCTATGGAGTCATTTTCAGCAACACCTTCCCCGGCAGTTGACTCTGTTTGAGGTTCTTCGTTTGCCACATTGATTGGAGGTTCGGCTGCATCTGCTACCACATTGAATAAATCTTCTTCTGACAATTCTGGCAAATCGATCAGTGAAGATGTTGATGGCGGTGGAGGTTCCACCCCGGCATATTCTGGGAAAGGCAATTCATCTACTGGAGTTGTATCTTCAGTTGAGGTGATTGGTGACGGTTCCACCCCGGCATATTCTGGGAAAGGCAATTCATCTACTGAAGGTGTATCTTCAGTTGAGGTGATACTTTCCAGCCAGTTCAGTTCTGCTTGAAGTTCCTCATCTATCTCATCTTCACTAATTTCTGTGTCCCAATATCCAAAATTAGATGTTTCTTCTGGCACATCTGGTAATTCGGGTAGTGGGGCTGTCACCTCAGATGAAGGCAGTTGCACATCAGATATTTCTTCTGAAATATTACCCAAATGAGGGTAGGGAGTATTTACTACAGCTGCTGGGGCTTCTATGTCCCATGCAACCTCATCAGAATCAGGAGTGCTTGTCTCCGTATAATTATTTAACTCAATTGTCTCATCAATTGCGTTTGTTTCTGTTTCGTTGTTAGTAAAGGCAGACCATGTAGCCGCCCCCATACCCGTTGCTAAAGCTGCGCCACCGGTTAAAGCTGCGGCTCCCGAACCATTAGCTACAGCAGTTGTACTTTCATAGAAGTTAGAAGTACCATTATTCGCCTCTTGGACTAAATTGGATGTCCCTTGAGTACCATTTTCACTCAAGTCAGATTGTGTTTGAGCGTAGATATTGAAAGGAGTGCGATCGGGGGTTTCTTGCTCTGGGGAATGTGGCAATGGCTGCTCTATAAGCATCGTTCCGTTAATGGAGGGAGCGGTGCCGGCATTGAGTAACGCCATTTCTCCATCTTCTGTACTAGGTGGATGAGGATTTGATTCTGGTAAGTTTTCTGTTTTATCGTTGGGTGATGGACGTTTTCCCAAAATCCACCACAATAAGGCTCCACCTATAGTGATAAAAAACAAAGGCAGGAGTAACCAATATGGTGTTTCCTTATTTACAATTGGACTGTTTTGTGAGGTAGCAGGAGCGACAAAAGGCTGTTCGCCAAATGCAGAAGCACTAGGGGAAGCTGTAGCAGCAGGTGTTGTTTGGGCGGTGGGAGTAGAGGTAACAAAAGGTTGTGTTATGTTGGCTGCGATCGCAGTCGCTTCAGCCGTTCTAGCCTGTTCTATAGCCTTCTGTCCAGGCGGTGCAAGGGTAAAGCCAAGAAAATCTACTATGCTTAAGCTAGGATTTTTTTTGTAAACGTAAACTAAAGGTTGCGAGAAGGGATATTTGGGATCATCTGGTAAAGCTTGATGTAGTTGCAGAACTCGCACATTTTGCAACTTTGACACCTGATTAGCTAACACATAGCTGATGCCGTCTTTGCCCAGTTGTTTGATAATTTCTGCGGTATTATCATCATTTAGTTGGGTAGCATCTGGCCCTGTCGCAAATTCAGCACTCTTAAAGGCTGGATAAGTGCGAAAAGTATTGCGAGTCTCACTCGTGCTAGGGTGATCGATTAACCGAATCTTGGCTGATGGGCCTCCCACTTGTGACCAATTTGTAATTTGTCCTCTAAAAATTCGGGCAAATTGCCTACTAGTCAAGCTGCCTTTGAAAGGATTATCTGCACCAACCACGATCGCAATCTTCTCACGGTGCAAGCGAACTTGCTCTAATCCTTGGGCTTTTTCTGCTGGTGTCAACCCACGCCCCATTGCTACGATGTCGATTTTGCCATCTAGCAAACTTTTCAGTGCCGGATCAGTGCCATTAGCAGCAATTTCAACCTTAGTACCTAAAAACTGTTTTTCAAAATTCTCTTTCAGGCTTTGATTGATTGCACTCAAGTTACTAGAACCATCAATGCGAACTGTCGTCCCATCCTGCACTGTTTGCGGCAGTGTAAAAGCAGGAGAATCAGGTTTAGATTGCGCCAGTATGGGTTCTGACACCAGCAAAGTTGCTGCCATAGGAGTCGTAGCTAAGGCAATCCATAGTATCAGCCTGATTATCGAAGTATCTTTTTTTTCTTGTTGCCACATAAGCCTCTTAATTAAAGTAAAAAATAGAAAGCCTGCCAGTTTTAAATCACAATCTTGTAAGGATTATGGAGGAGACGCGCTAATTATACATCTGAGTTATCTTTACTTCTAACTTCCTTCAGCGCACTTGTACTGATTTATACTTTGATTGAAATTGTATAGCATGATAATTTATACTCTAATTGCCAGAGTCTGTTTACTATAAAATGTTCTAATTTATATTGCAACTTATACTAATTTGGCAGCTTATGGCCACAAATATGAACTATTGAATTACTAAAACTGGTAAAGTGTAGCAAATTCAATATTATTTAACAATATTATTTTCAGTAGTGCTAAGTACTGTGTATCCTAATGTCTTAATTGAGTACTTATTGTTCAGTACTCAGAAGAATCTACTATAAGACTCCTATTTGATTTCTGAACAAGACTCAGTACGCATGTATCCCTTCTTTTCTTCCCAATTCCTATATATTTTTGAGATAACAATGACAATCTGGCTTATCAATGAGTGACTCCACCAAAGCGTTTAAAGCCGTTGCAGCTAAAGCGCCGCCTCCCAAAGTTCCTGCAACTGTAATAAAAGGTATCCCTTGTTGCATTAGTTGTCGCTTGGCTGCGGGAGCATGACTAAAGCCAATGGGCATTCCAATTACTAATGCAGGCTGAATTTTTTGGTTGGTTATTGCTTCACAAACTTCTACAAGCACTGAGGGAGCGTAACCAACTACCAACACGCAACCCTGACTTACTTGCAGCAGTTTTTCTCGCCATTCTTGATGTTGCCAAAAAGCAGCTTCTGCTTCTGTGGCAGTAGTAATATGGGGATTATCAATCAAGGTTTCAGTGCGGCATCCCAAGTGAAGTAATCGGGTTTGATCCAATGCAGCAGCAACCGTTTGGGTATCGACAACAATTTGACAGCTTGAAGATAAGGCTTCTCGACTAGCTGCGATCGCATCTTTACTCAATTTTACAAAGGATACCAAACTGACATCGCCACAAGCCAAAACCAATTGAGAAATTAAGTGTTGTTCAATTTCGGAACGGTGAGATAAATCTGGTAATAACCTTTGTAGCGATTCAGTAAAAGCTTCTGAGTGGGTATGAATTTCAGCATCCAAGCCACTCCAGAGGTTTTCCAATCCCCCCAATCCAGCTTGGGTTTCGACATCGAGTAACTTGAGTTGTGCCAAAACTTCCGCCTGCATAATTTGACAATGGCGATCGCGCCCCAATAATCCTTCTAATGCTGATGCAGTTTGTCGCAGTTGAGAAATTTGTTGCATCACCGCGCGATATTGCTGCTGGAGTTGCGCCATCAGATTTGTAGTTGTTTCCGCTTCCGGTTCCACTTCCAAAATATTGCGGATATGGTTTAGCTGAAATCCTTGCTGCTTCAGTGCAACAATCCGTTGCAGCCTGAGAACATCTTTTTTGGTGTAGAGACGGTAATTGCTGTGCGATCGCACTGGTTGCGGTAACAGTCCCAATTGATGGTAATGTCGCACCATCCTCGGAGTTAAACCGCCGCCAACTGCATCAGTGAGTTCTTTAATAGTTAAGCAACCAGCATTCATGATTTACTCCAACAACGGCAAAATTCTTTGTAACTCTTCACAAGCCGCCTGAAGAGATGGCGGTGCATTTTCATCTAAACTTTCTTGAGAACACTGGTTTGCTAATTGTTCAACATTCTGACTGTTTTTTGAATTTTGTATATTCTCTAACTCAAAACTCTGAGTTGCAAAAACCTGCCAGTGAGTGCAGTATATATTCGCTTTAGCATAGATTTTTTTCTACTAGTGTAATTTTAAACGTAACAGTTAAATCGTCTCATTTACCCACATCCGGCCTTTGAAAAACACTCAAAAAACACAGACAAAGATTTAACTCTGCGTACCTCAGCGCTTCCCTCAGCGCCCCTTTGCGTTTCAAAATAATTATAAACCTTGACATTAACATTGATGTCAAGGTTTAACGTGAGAGAGTCCCTGTTAATTCACCTCTCATGCTCTACCCCCAACGTTTCAGCCAATTCACCAGAGAACACACAGATACCTTAGCAGCCCTTTTGTGTGGCTTACTGCTATTTCTCGGATGGTTCGCCTTACATCTCGGTTGGTTGGGATTAGCATTTCTACTGCTACCTGCTGCTTATGTAATTGGTGGTTACGAAAGTGCGCGGGAGGGATTGACTACCCTTTTCAAAGAAAAAGAACTTGATGTAGATTTGCTGATGATTGTCGCCGCCGTTGGTGCTGCTAGCCTCGGCTTATGGCGACGAGAATATCATCTAATTATTGATGGGGCAATTTTAATTCTGATTTTTGCCATCAGTGGCGCATTAGAAGGCTATGCCATGCAGCGAACTGAGCGGAGTATCCGCAGTTTGATGAGCCTGACACCAGATACAGCAAGAGTTTTGCTTCAGGGAAGAGAAGAAGAAATTCCGATTAGTCAGTTAAAAGTGGGTGATGAGATTGTCGTCAAACCCGGAGAGCTAATTCCTACTGATGGGATAATTTCATCTGGTTACAGTACTCTCAATCAAGCTGCAATTACAGGCGAGTCTTTACCTGTAGAAAAGACAGTAGGCGCAGAGGTATTTGCTGGAACACTTAACGGCTATGGTGCATTGCAGATTAAGGTACACAAACCAGCCCAAAGCAGCTTGATTCAGCGCGTGATTCGCTTGGTAGAACAAGCGCAGACAGAAGCACCACCTTCGCAAGAGTTTATTGATCGCTTTGAGAAAGGATATGCCAAAGTCATTGTAGTAGCCGGGATATTACTGGCAACTTTACCGCCGTTTCTTTGGGGTTGGGATTGGGAAACAACAATTTATCGCGCCCTTACGTTCTTAGTGGTGGCTTCTCCCTGTGCGCTGATGGCTGCAATAATGCCCACGCTGCTTTCAGGAATCGCCAACGGTGCAAGACAAGGGATTTTGTTTAAGAATGGGGCACAGTTGGAGAAGATTGGCAAAGTCCGTGCGATCGCATTTGATAAAACTGGTACTCTAACAACAGGACAGTTGCAGGTATTTCAAGTAATTGCAGTTAGTGAATACACTCAACAAGATGTATTAAAAGCCGCCGCTAGTGTGGAATCTTATTCAGAACATCCCATCGGTAAGGCAATTGTGCAGGCGGCTGGTGATTTAGATTTGGTTGGTGCAATCCAAGTGCAAGCTATACCTGGACAGGGAATTGTGGGAATTGCTCAAGAAGAACAGGTTATTGTAGGCAATGCTGCTTTTGTGCAGCAGTATGTCACAAATTTACCTGAAGAATTGCGAGAAATGGCTCAATCTTTAGAGCAAGAAGGTAAAACTGTGGTTTGGGTGGCACAGGGAAATATAGCAGAGGTGATGGGTGTAATTGCGATCGCAGATGAAGTAAGATCGCAAGCAGCCGCAACCATTTCTCGCTTAAAGCAACTCGGAATTGAGCAAATTGTCATGTTAACCGGGGATAATGAAGAAACTGCTCAAAGTGTCGCCAAAGCAGTAGGAATTGATCAGGTATACGCTCACCTTCTACCAGAAGATAAGCTAGATGTTATCCGCCTTTTACAGCAAAAGTATCAAACTGTGGCAATGGTGGGCGATGGAATTAATGATGCACCAGCTTTAGCCCAAGCATCTGTAGGTATAGCGATGGGAATATCTGGCAGTGATGTGGCATTAGAAACCGCAGATATAGTATTGATGGCCGACAAATTAGAAAAAATTGCGGTGGCGATGCATTTAGGAAGGCGATCGCAATCCATAGTCAAACAGAATATAGTCGTAGCATTGGGTTTCATTATGTTGCTTTTGGTGGGCAACTTTCTCGGAAGTATTAATTTACCTATTGGCGTGATTGGGCATGAAGGCTCTACAGTATTAGTTACCCTCAGTGGTCTAAGATTGTTGAAATAAAGCAATTATTTCTTTTTTCTGTTTCTCTACTCCTTTTTGGCAGCCTAGCGTCTAGTTAAAATTTGAACGTGACGGAGTTCTGAGCCAATACTGTTCGGTTAAGCCTAAAAAATAACTCCAATGTAGGTTGGGTTGAGGAACGAAACCCAACATTTTCAGGGGTTTGTTGGGTAACACTAAAGTTCAACCCAACCTACAAATTTTCTTAACCGAGCAGTATTGAGTTCTGAGCTTCATTAATGAGTATCAAAAGCCCATTAAAGGAGTTCTGAGCCTCATTAATGAGTATCAAAGACTCATTAAAGGAGTTCAGAACCTCATTAATGAGTATTAAAGACTC